>CAZVDM010000058.1:0-3991 GCA_964625555.1 uncultured Chloracidobacterium sp. | reverse complement strand
TTTCGGATCAGATCGGCACCGAGATCGGACTGATCTCGACCGGGCCGGAACGCGACCAGACGATAATCTTGGGCGATTCGGTGATGGAAGGATGGTTTAGATAAATGCAGAATTCAGAATGCAAAATGCAGAATTATGGACACGATCGGTGTTGAGGTGATCGGGTTTGACAAGCGATTCGCCCGTAATTTTGCCGATCTGAACTACGAATGGATCGAGAAAGCTTACACGGTCGAGGATCACGACCGCGAGATACTCGATCATCCTGTCGAGCAGATCATTGAGCCGGGCGGGCAGATATTTTTTGCGTTGGTTGACGGCGTGCCTGCTGGAACTGTTGCGTTGATCGAAATGGGCGGAGACGCGTTTGAACTGGCAAAAATGGCGGTCTCGCCTGAATATCGCGGGCTCGGGCTGAGCAAACAATTGATGGACGCCTGTATCGAATATTCGCAAAAGAAAGGCAAACGCTCGATCATCCTCGAATCGAACACGAAGCAGGTCGCCGCGATCAAACTATACCGAAAATACGGCTTTGTCGAAACGCCGCTCGACCCAAATTCACATTTCGTCCGTGCGAACATCAGGATGGAACTTGCCATATCAGATTCTAAATTGTAGAATTTTCAATTCGTCAGTCGTTGGCCACGCACGTGTGTACAACAACCGACGTACCGATTTGGTCCGATAGCTCAGTCGGTAGAGCAAGTGGCTTTTAACCACTGGGTCGCAGGTTCGAGTCCTGCTCGGATCACCAAAATCTAACATGAAAAGCACTCGTTCGCGGGTGCTTTTTGATTTTAGATCTTCTATAGCCCTGATAATGCAGTTGTGATCTCGGAAAGCAGCTTTTCATCCCATTTGCCGAGGGCGTTCTGCGATCTTAGTTCAGAGACGATCGCTAACGCCCGTTCCAGCGGTTGTTTGGCTTTTTGTTGTTCGCCGGTCTTTATTGCCATTAGACCGACGCTTTTGAGCGATTGTGCGAGGTCGCGGCGAGCGAGAGTGTTCTTTTCGTCCGCCTGAGCGATCTTTTCAAAAAGGACGGCGGAATTTTGATATTTGAGCATCGCGTCGTAGTAATCCTTTCGCTTTTCGCTCGTATCGCCCATTCGCACGTAGAGCGTCCCGAGGTCGCGTTGGAAGACCGCGTTTTTTGGGTCATCCGAGATCAGGGCGTTGTACATCGTCTCGGCCGTCGAAAGCTGCGCATATGCATCGGCAGTCTTGCCTGAGAGCGCAAGTAGCAAGCCCAACCTCGAGTTGGCACGGGCCAAATTGTACCTAGCCTGAGCGTCGGCTTTGTCGGCGCGGACGGCTCGTTCGGCGGTCGTCAGCTGTCGTCGGGCAAACTCCAGCGAAAGCTTTGGGTTCGCTTCTTCGTAAATGCTGCTTGCGAGGCCGTAGGTTTGCCATACAATGGCGAGTACGCCCGAATCGTTTGGATAGCGCGAAGAGAGGCTCTCCGCCAGTTCCACCGCTTTTTGCATCTCGATCTCGGCTTCTGGTTGGCTGCCGTCCCAAGACAGAGCATTGCCAAGATAGAAAAATGCCCGCGTCTGCAGCATTTGGATCTCGACCGATCGCTGATCGAGGGCTGCGAGATTTGTGATCGCAGTGCGGAATAGTGGTACACCGACGCCGTACTGATTGTTGTTCGAGTATATCTGAGCGTGTTCGATCTCGGCCCCGATCTGAGCGAGTTTTAGCTCAACTGACGCAGGGTCACGGGCGATCAGATCGTTATAGATCCCAAGTCCTGCTTCGGCGTCGCGGATCGCTCCGGAAATGTCATTTTGCCTTGCGCGGATCAGACTTGATGTTTGCCGATTTTTCGCTGTGAGCCTTAAATTGTCGGTGGAATTTGGCAGAGAAGACCTGATAGTCAAAGCCTTTTCGTAACTAGCTATCGCACCGGCAAATTGGTTCAGGTTCGGTTTGTTCGGATTACCCTGCAGATCGCCGACCTTTTCATACGCCGCGGCGAGTTCTGATCGTAATGAAGGGTCGTCGGACGATTCGGTGGCAAGTGAATCGAGATATTCGAGTGCTCGCGTTACGACGGCTTCGCGGGCCTCGGTAGCTCCTATGAGGCCATCGATCTTTGGGGCGATCTCAAACAAAAGTGAATTAGAGAGCTGGCGAACGTCCTGAAACCGTTTCTCGGCACGGTCGCGTTCGCGGCGGGCAACATTTGCCTGCCATAATGTGAAAACAATTCCGGTGATGATCGATATTGCGATCAATGCCCCGGCGGCAACGCCGATCTTGTGCCGTTTTAGGAATTTGCCGGCAAGATACCCGAGTGTATTTGGGCGTGCAGTGATCGGGCGGCCGTCGAGATGGCGTTCAATGTCGGCAGCAAGGTCCTCGACCGAACGATATCGGCGATCGGGCTCTTTTCGGAGCGCCATCAAGGCTATGTTGTCGAGATCTCCTTTCAGAGCACGATGTTCATGACCATTGACTTGATGATTCGGGATCAGGCTCGGCGGGAGCGGCTGGCTTGTGTTGATCGTCTGCAAGACCTCGTCAAAACTCTTATTCTCAAGATCGAGCGGTTTTTTTCCGGTTAACAGTTCATAGAATACGACGCCGAGCGAATAAATATCGCTCGCTGTAGTGATGGTCCTACCGGTTATTTGTTCGGGCGATGCGTATGCCGGCGTGAATGCACGTACCGCCGTCTGCGTCAGCGACGCATCGGATTCGAATGCCTTGGCGAGTCCGAAATCGAGTAGTTTCGGCTCTCCATCTGCGGTGATCAGAATGTTCGACGGTTTGATATCGCGGTGGACGACCAGATTTCTGTGGGCATAGGCAACTGCCGAACAGACTTTGACGAACAGCCGCAAACGCTCATCGACTGACAGCTTATTCGATTCGGCATATTCGGTCAGCTGCATGCCGTCGATGAATTCCATCGCGATAAACGGCTCGCCGATGTCCGAAATGCCGCCGTCATGAAGGGCCGCGATGTTTGGATGATTGAGGCCGGCGAGAATCTGGCGTTCGCGGCGAAACCGTTCGATCACCGCTGAGTCGGCGATCGATTGCCTGACTATCTTCAATGCTACATCCTGATCAAATTCTCCGTCATCCCGCCGGGCCAAAAACACGGTGCCCATACCGCCGTGACCGATCTCTCGGACGATACGATAATTTCCAAACCGTTTTCCGGTCAAGTCTATCTCCTTTTCGGTGACCTGTTTGCTTAGGTCGATGACGTTTTCCTCGATCAGGTTTCGCGTCGAGTCGGCGGCATCAAGCAGGGAAATGACTTCGGCATTGAGCACCGGATCTCCGTCACAGGCGTCAAGGACGAAAGGCATCCGATCCGCTTTGGGAAGTTCGATGGCATCGGCAAAGATCGACTTCAATTTTTCGCGGTCAAGATCGTGCATCAGAAGGCAAATTTGATATCTGTTTCCGCGATTATACAAGCAAATCGCCAGGAAAGAAAAAAAATAAAAGTTTGTGGGCGCTTTTGGACAAGTTTCACGCCCTATTAGGTAGAAACCAGTTCATTTTGTGTCGATCAAACAGGGAGAAACCGTCATGGCCAGAGAATCGAAAAGCCGTTTTCGTTCAAACATCACGATCATATGTGCCGTCGTACTATTTTGCGTCGCAGGATTTGCGGCCTCGCGAGCCGTTTTGTCGAGCAGCACCGTCTCGTCGGCAAGATCAGCAGCGAACACACCGGTTTCCAATCGGCCTGATCCAAAATCGAAAACGTCGAACAAACAGCCGGTTTCCCAAGTTGCGCTTACTGCGTTGCCCGGTCGAATGGTATTCGGCAGCGGCGGGTTTGGACGTTTTGATCTGTTTTCTGCGAGCGAGATAGGAACGCAGAACAATGTTTACAACCTGACCTACATCAACGAACACGACCCCATTTTCTCACCCGACGGAAACAAGATACTGTTCCGCAGCTATCGCGACGGTGATAGCGGTTCGGGCGTTCAAGAGCTTTATACGATGAAACCGG
>CAZVDM010000057.1:0-19534 GCA_964625555.1 uncultured Chloracidobacterium sp. | reverse complement strand
TTGTTTCGGACTTACGAAAATCGGTCGAGTCGTTTGAACAGACGACCAAAGAGACGATGGACGCGTTTTCTATGTTCAAACCGTTCATGATCGACAATGAGTATTTGTATCGCTCGGACAATGTTCGTGCATTGCATTCGCTGATCCGTGAGAAGGAAAAAGCTCTTCTGCCGTGGTATCCCGAGAAGCTCGATTGGTATGACTACTGGCTCAATGTCCATTTTCCTGGAATGCGAAAATGGGTGCTGCCGACGCTTGAGGAAGAATTGAAGGCTGTCGAAAAGCGTTCATATACGTACAAAGATCTGCTCGATCTGTTCGACACGTCGGTCAAGCGTTTTCCGACTCGCGTCGCGATGCGTATCGAGCGAGATGGCCGCAAGGAGCAATACACCTACGAAGATGTCAACGAACTGACGCTGCGTGCCGCAGGATATTTTGCCAAGAACGGCATATCCAACGGCAGTCGCGTCATTTTGTTCTCCAACAATATGCCCGAATGGGGAATGACGTATTTCGGCATCCTCAAAACCGGAGCGACCGCGATCCCGATAGATCCCGCATCGACGGTCGAAGAGATCTTCGCGTTTGCAAAGGCGGGGGAGGCTTCGGCGATCGTTGTGAGTCCGAAACTCGCGAACGAGAATCCTGAGATCAGCGAGAAGCTTACGGAAGCCGGGTTGGAAGTCAAAGTTTGGACATTTGACGACGTCTTTGAGATTCAATCGGAGACCGAAGAGGCGAAGCGAAATGCGTTGCTGCCGGCGAAGGTACATTCGAATGCGATCGCCTCGCTGATCTTTACATCTGGGACGACCGGGACGCCAAAGGCCGTGATGCTCTCGCACAAGAACTTCGTCAACATGATCTCGATGCTTTCGTCGGTGCTGGATATGGACATCACGGACGGCGTTTTGTCGGTGCTGCCGATGCATCATACGTTTGAGTTTTCGGCGGGATTCCTGACGCCGTTTTCTAATGGCACGCAGATCACATATCTCAACGAACTCACTGCCGAAGATCTGGCTCGAACGATCGAAAACAGCCATGTTACGGGCCTCGTTGGCGTTCCGGCGTTGTGGGAAATGCTGCATCGTCGGATCAAAACGAGATTGCGCGAGCGCGGGGATTGGATCGCCGATCTTGCCGATAACGTTATCGAATTCAATGCCTGGATTCGCGACAATACGCCATTCAATCTTGGCCCGATCGTATTTTTCCCAATCCATCAGGGCATGGGCGGGCAGATGCGATATCTCATTTCGGGTGGCTCGGCCTTGAGTGAGAAAGTGCAGAAAGACCTGCACGGACTTGGGTTTACAGTGCTTGAAGGTTATGGTCTGACCGAATCTTCGCCTGTTCTAACCGTCGCGCGTCCGGGAAATAAGTTATTAAGAGGTAGTGTCGGTAAGCCGTTGCCGGGTGTTGAGGTCAAGATCGAATCTCCGGACGAGAACGGCGTTGGCGAGGTCCTGGCCCGCGGCCAGAACGTAATGGTCGGCTATTACAACAACGATGCTGCGACCGATGCAGTTTTGAATGATCGCTGGCTCAAAACCGGCGATCTCGGACGGCTTGATGAGGACGGCAATCTGTTTATTGTCGGGCGATCCAAAGATGTGATCATCGATTCGAATGGCAAAAATATCTACCCTGATGAGATCGAAGACCATTACGGTAAATCGCCATATATCAAAGAAATGAGCGTAGTCGGACTGCAGGACGATGACGGCGGAGAAAAGATCTCGGCACTTGTAGTTCCGGATTACGAACACGATATCGCTCTGTCGCGCAGCGAGGTAAATAAGCAGATCGAGGTGCATTTCCGGGAGGTTTCGGCGGGGCTCGCGTTCTTCAAACGCGTGAAGGTCTTGCACATCACGCCGTTCGAATTGCCGAGGACGGCGACTCGAAAGGTGAAGCGTCCCGAGGTCGTCGAGATGTTGCAGATGCTCGAGGAACGTTCGAGATCGAAGACCAAAACGGTAGTCGAGGCCAAAGGCGACGACAACATGCTCTGGATCCGCAAGGTCGTAGCCAGCGTGTCGAACAGGCCACTTTCGGACATTGCGGTCGAGGATAAGCTGGCTGACCTCGGTTTTGATTCGCTGATGTTTGTCGAGTTGCAAGCGGCGGTCGAGGATGCCGGCGGACGCATATTGTCGCCGGATACTTTGAACGAGGTTCAGTCCGTTCGCGAACTGCTTACAGCAGTCCAACGCGTCGATAAGTCGAAAAAGCTGGCGGACGAACCCAAAGTCGAGGAAAAGAAAGAGGAAGAGGAGATCATCATTCCGTCGATCGTTCGACGCGTCGGAAATGCCGTAGTAGATTTTGCGACCGACAGGCTCTACGACAACGTACTTAAAACACGGATCGATGGCGAATCGAATGTGCCTCTGCACGTTAATTTTATCGTCGCTCCAAATCACACATCGCACATCGATACGGGACTTGTGAAAAAGGCGTTAGGCAAGGAGACGGCCGAGCAGACAGTGGCGGTTGCGGCGGCCGATTATTGGTTCGACACCAAATACAAGCGTGCGTATATGAACAATTTCACGACGCTCGTACCGATCGAGCGTACCGGCTCGCTTCGTCAATCGCTCCGTCACGTTACGCAGATACTCAACGAAGGCTACAACGCATTGATCTTCCCCGAAGGCGGCCGGCAGGAATCGGGGCAGATCGCGGAGTTTAAGCCGATCATCGGCTATCTCGCATTGAATCAAAAGATCGGTATCCTGCCGATCTACATTTGGGGCACGTTCGACGCGTTTCCAAAGGGTACAATCATCCCGAAAGGAAAGAGTATCGGGGCCAAAGTTGGAGCAAAGGTCGGTCGATTCCTCGAATACGACGAACTCGCTAAAATGACCGAGGGCGTTCCAAATACCGAGGCGTATCGCCTCATCGCCGCCCGCGTTCAGCACGAGATAGAAAATATGCGTGATGGAACGCGGACGAAATTCGATGTCGAAGCGATCCGCAAGCAATGGAAGTCGGAACGGCGTAAATCGAGGAAGCAGGAGCCGGTGATCGATAACTAGCGGGAGTTTTAACGCGGAGACCGCCGAGAACGCAGAGGATATGAGATCAATAAAACTTTTTATTTTGTTTATCGTGGTCATAGGATGCGGCTCAAGGATCTATTGCCAAGCTATTGATAAAAAACAAATGGCCGATAAGGTCAAGGCTGAGTTTCTTTACGCGTGGAATGGCTACAAGACGCATTGTTGGGGCCATGACGATTTGAAACCGATCTCGAAAACGTGCCGCGATTGGTACGGGCAGTCGATATTGATGACGCCGGTCGATTCGCTGGATTCGTTGTATATGCTCGGGTTTAAGGACGAGGCGGACAAAACGCGCGAGTATATCGTTAAGAATCTGTCGTTTGATAAGGACATTTCGGTACAGAATTTTGAGATCACGATCCGCATTTTGGGCGGTCTGCTTTCGAGCTATCAGATGACCGGCGACAAGCGATTGTTGGCACTTGCAGATGACCTCGGAACGCGTCTGTTGCCTGTTTTTAATTCGCCAACCGGACTGCCGTACAAAAACGTTAACTTGAAAACGGGCAAGACGAGCGGTGAGATCTCGAATCCGGCAGAGACGGGAACGCTGCTGATCGAATTTGGCACGCTGGCGAAGTTGACGGGAAAACAGATCTATTACGATAAGGCAAAACGGGCATTGGTAGAGACGTACAAACGTCGTTCGACCATCGGGCTCGTCGGGACAAACATCAACGTCGAGACCGGCAAATGGACCAATACTGACAGCCATGTCTCGGCAGAGATCGATTCGTATTACGAATACCTGCTCAAGGCCGCGATCCTGTTCAGCGATCAGGATTGCCGAAACATGTGGGAGGATTCGATCTCAAAGGTCCATTCCTACCTGGCCGACGAGAGTGACGACCTAAGTAAGATCAATCGAACCGGAGCGACAAAAACGGGCGACCTTTGGTACGGTCATGCCGACATGAACACCGGCAAGCGGACCGAGACAACGACCGGTGCCCTCGATGCTTTCTTCCCTGGCTTACTCGCGATGGACGGCGATCTGAACCGGGCAAAAATGCTGCAGGATTCGATGTTCAAAATGTGGCGCATTCACGGCATCGAGCCCGAGGTTTACAACTACAAATCCGGAAAGGTCGAACACGGCGGTTATCCGCTGCGGCCCGAAATTGTCGAATCGACATATATTCTTTATCAATATACGAAAGACGCGAAATACCTCGCAATGGGCAAACAGATGTTCGAGGATTTCTTAAAACACTGCCGCACTGATGTCGCTTATGCCGGTCTAAAGAGCGTCGAAACAAAAGAAAAGACCGATTATATGCACAGCTTTGTGCTGGCAGAGACGTTCAAGTACTTCTATCTCTTGTTTGCGCCGGAAAAGACGTTGGATTTTAAGAGTATTGTTTTTAATACCGAGGCGCATCCGATTCGGAAAACTTGGAAGAATTAGCTACCGAGCACGCGGGGACACTGAGAAAAACTCTCAAAGCCTCCGTGTCCTCTGCGGTCACTGTGGCGATATAACATGGCAAAAACAAAAGCGATCACAAAAACTGAAAAACGAATCCTGATAACGGGAGGAACCGGGTTTCTCGGAACGCACATCGTTCGAAATTTTCTCGGATATGGCGAGACGAATCTGAAAGTGATGGCTTCTCGTGTGCCGGAATGGATGAAGGATGCCGGTGTTAAGGCCGTCGAAGGCTCGGTGACCGATCGCGAGACTGTCGCAAAAGCATGTAAGAACGTGTCGGCGATCTTTCATCTCGCGGGCAAGGTCTCGCGTGACAATGACGACGCGGCGTCGATGAACAAGATCCATCTCGAAGGCACTCGGTTGCTGTGCGAGGCGGCGACCGAGGCGGGAGTGCAGACAATGGTTCTGGCCTCGTCGAGCGGCACGATCGCCGTCAGCGAAGACGAGCAGATCGTGGACGAAACGTTTCCGCAGCCGATCGAAATCTTGACGCGATGGGCATATTACGCATCAAAATATTACCAGGAACGGACGGCTTTGGAGAATTTTAAGGCCGATGGACAAAAGCTGGTGATAATGAATCCGTCGCTGCTGCTCGGTCCGGAGGATGAGCGTCTGAGCTCGACCAAGCCTGTCCTCGATTTTCTCGGGCGAAAGATACCGTACAGTCCGAGCGGCGGACTCAATTTTGTCGATGCCCGCGATGCGGCCGCGGCGTTCATCGCTGCTCTTGAAAAAGGACAACATCAGGAAAAATACCTCCTTGGTGCTGCGAACATGACGTTCGACCAGTTTTTCGGACGCCTCGCTCGATTATCAGGTGTGTCGGCTCCGGTGCTCAAGGTTCCCAAAAAGCTTGCGATGTCGGGCTCGAGCATGATCAGTTCGATTTATAAGAACTGGGGTAAGGCGTCGCCCGTAATGCCGAATGAGGTCGAACAGGCCGAGTATTTCTGGTATTTTGATTCGACAAAGGCTGAGGAAGAACTTGGATTCGCACCACGAGATCCGCAGGAAACGCTTCAGGACACGATCACTTATCTTCGCGAGAACGTACTCGGCGGCGGCGTATTCAGGTAGACCCTATTTTTGTCCCGGCTTGAAGAAAAAGAAGAAAAACAAAGCAGCGTGACGCCGGTCGATGCCTTCGGCATAACCGATCGTGCTCCGCGAAGCGTTTTCCACACGGCCGTTCGATGTGACATAGCCGATCGTCGAACGGCTGCCATTCTCGACCGTGCCGCTGTCGCTGATATAGCCGATCGTGCTTCGGCTTGCATTCTCGACACGTCCTTCTTTCGTGATATAGCCGATCGTCGAACGGCTTCCATTTTCAACTCTGCCGTTTTCCAAGATATAGCCGATGGTAGAACGGCTGCCATTCTCGACCGTGCCGCTAGCAGAAATATAGCCGGTAGTACTTCGGCTGCCGTCTTCGATACGCTGAGCAACAGCACCGGTCGAAAATAGGAGTGTTATAGTCAGCAATATCAGAGTTCTTTTCATTTCAGATTCCTCGATCTATCAATTTCCACCGTTGATCCTTTTGAAATTTGCAGCGGCGGCGGCAAAGTTGGGGTCGAGCTGCATTGCCTGATCATAGAAATCCTTGGCTTTATCGATCTGGCCTCTTTTCTCTGCCAACTCCGCAAAATCATTACAAGCTCGAGCTGCGGACTGGCTGCTGACGCTGCCATCATTTATCGACTTTGCTTTCAACAATGCCTTTTCGGCATCCTCGAGTTTGCCTTGTTTTGAAAGTGCGACCGAGTAATTGAGATACAATATCGCCCAATTCGGATTCATTTTGAGCCCGCGTTCTAAGAACGCAGCGGCCTCGTCAAACTTGCCGACATCGTTGCGCAACATGCCTAAAATGTTAAATGCCTCCGCCGACGGAGGCGTTGCCTCCAAAAGTTCGGTACAGCGGCGTTCAGCAGTCGGTTTATCAGCATTGTTAATGTAGTAAAGGCACAGATTGCTCATCAAAAAGTAGTTCTTACTCGTAAATGAGAGCGTGTGGGTGTAGAGCGTTTCGCTATTCTGCCATTTTGAGACCTGGGAAAAAGTGAGCACACTTAACGTCCCGATCACACCTGCGCTAACCGCGGCGACCGCTATTTTGTTGACCTTAAATCGTGTGACTAGATCGCCAATCCCCCAGGCGAGCATGATGAACAGCCCAAAATAGGGGACGTAGGTGTAACGATCCGCTAGGCTCTGCAGCCCGACCTGTAAGAGTCCTATCACGGGAACGAGCGTACCGAGAAACCACAGCCAGCCCATAAACAAATAGCGGCGTTCATTTCGTTGACTCCAACACAATACCGAGATCGAAATGAGCAACAATATCGCTCCGATGACTCTGAATGGATCTACTTTCTCATCAAAGGGATACCAAAGGCCCAGATTGACCGGATAGAACATCATTACTATGTACTTTGCATAAGACAGTGCGACGTTTATCATTCTGTCGCCGAGCGGCAAAGTTTTGAGCGAAACCGTTGCCCCAGCTGAGGCCTGAGCCAAAAACGTGACGACGCTCGAGGCGATGGTCATGGCAAAGAGCGGCAGTTTTTCTTTTATCAATGGCCAGAGGTCGACTGCCTTGTTCAATCGTTCAAGTGCCCAGTAATCGCAAAGCAACAGTACGAACGGAAGTGTCACGAGCATCGGTTTAGACATCAATCCGAGTGCGAACAGGATACATGTCGCGGCGAGCCAGAAGCCGGACCGAGCCAAGATCCCGCCGGCTTCGACTGGCTTCTTTAGCAGCTCAACGTATTTGAAATACGCTAGCATCGTCAGCAACCAAAACATCGTGCTCAGCACATCGCGTCGTTCTGCGATCCACGCAACGGATTCGACATGAACAGGATGCAGAGCAAATAGGAACGCGACCGCAGCACTCTGCCATGTCTTGTTCGTAAGCCGCTTGAATACAATAAATACGAGGATCGAATTGATCGTGTGATATACGACATTGACCGCGTGCATCGGTCCGGCAGCCGGTCCAAAGAGTGAGACATCGAGCATGTGCGACAGCCACGTGACGGGATGCCAGTTCGCGGAATAGAACGCGGTGATGGCCCACCAGATCGAACGCGAGTTGAGCCCGCTCAATACGGCCTTGTTTTCGTAGATGTAGGCACGGTCGTCGATATTGACAAAGTCAAAACCGATGACCTGCGAATAGACGGCGAGGCACGAGAGCGTCAACGCAAGAATTATGAGTAGTCGCGATCTGTTTTCGGTAAAGAAACTGCGGCTTTCTGACATACGGCTATTTTGCTGAAATCTGGGTGCTGTTGTCGAATTTGACTGCCTCGACCACTAGCGTTCCGCCGCGTCCGGCAAGCGATCCAACGAGAACGAACGGCAGCGAGATCGCAGAAAGCAGGCTGCCGAGCACGAAATTCGAGAGCTTGGAAAGGGACGGAACATTCGCGGCTTTGCCTGATAACAAATGAAAGAAGACATTCGGCGTTTGAAATATCGCGTTCAAGCAGCTTTGCGACCAGCCGAGCACGTCGTATTCGAATTCGCAGTGTCGCACGCCTTTCACTGAGAATCCGTGCCGCTCCAATAGCTGTTTCAACGAATCCGCCGTGAAATGCCAGAGATGCCGCGGCACATCGAGATGCAGCCAGTGCTTACCGAACAGACGCGATTGCCAGCCGCCGAAGTCGGGCACCGCGATGAGGAGAACGCCTTTCTCGCTTAGCAACGCGTTAATGTCGGCGAGCGTTGCGGCTGGGTCGTCGAAATGTTCGAGCGAGTGCCAGCAGGTTATGGCATCTAACGACGACTCGCCGAACTCTTGGCGAACGGCTGCGAGATCTTTGAGCACTTGTACGCCGACTATTTCGTGAATCTGTTCGCCTCGTTCGGTTCCGGTGACGAGCCAGCCGGATGCTTGTGCGGCTAATAGAAAGTCGCCGTCACCGAATCCGACGTCCAAAACAGACTTGGCGCCATCTGCCGGATCCAGACAACGGTTCAGAATACGTGATCGGCTCCAAGCTCTAAATCGGGCGGTAAATCCGTGACGTCCGCCGTGATAGCCGGCGTAGCATTTGTCGAGGTCAATGGGTTGCGGTGATGTTTGGCCTAGTCCGCAGGTGGTGCAAACGACTATTTCGAAATGCTCGCCGGCTTCGAACGAAACAACGCTGAGTTGCGGCGAGACCGTGCCGCCGCAAACGTAACATTGTTCGACCTCCGCTTGGTTCATAACGGCTAATTATACGTTGCCGGTGGGCGAACCGAGGTATTTGTTGAGCAAAAATATAATGATGCCGACTGCGCCCGCGATGAGTATAGCTAGGCCTTCCTTTGCAAAATCGACATTCGTGAGCAGCCAGATTATCAGCGCGATCGATAGAACTGCTGCGGCGATGCCGAACGGAACGGTGAACGGAGCCGCAGGCATATCCTTTCGCCCGCGAAATATCGGCAACGCGAGGCAAGTCGTCGCGTAGACCAACAACCGCGTGATCGTCGCGATCGCGACGGCGGTGAGGAACGACGACTGGATCGTGAGCACGAGTATGACGACCGAGGTCAGCAAGATCGAGACGTACGGCGTTTTAAACTTTGCGTGCGTTCGGTCCAGGACGGCGGGCAGGTCACGCTGCTCGGCCATGGCGAAGAGCAAGCGCGTTGAGCTGAGCACGCCGACGTTTAGGTTGCCGAATATCGAAATGAGGACGCCGACCGTGATAAACGCGGCCCCGAATGGCCCGAGGAAGCTTGCCGCCGAGTCGGCGAGAGGCCGCTCCGAGCTGGCGAGGGTTGGCAATGTACCGATGGCGACGATCTGGATGGCGATGTAGAGCACGGTCACGACGCTGATGCCCGCGATCAGGCCGAACGGGATCGTGCGGCCGGGATCTTTCGTCTCGCCGGCGATGACGACGCTTGCTTCGAAGCCGACGAACGCGTATATCAACAGCAAAACGGCCGTCGAGAAGGCACCGTACTCCGGCACCAAGTCAAAACTGAAGTTCGCCGGGGCGACAAAGAACGCACCGATCGCAACGAAGATGATCAGCGGCAATAATTTGCCCACCGTAAAGATATTCGTCATCGTCGCCGACTCGCGGACGCCGATCAGATTGACGGCAGCGATGATCGATACGACGATCGAGACCAGCAAAATGCGCATCCAGCCCTCGTTTGCGCCGGGGATGAAGACGCCGAGGTATGTGACGAGCAGGTTGCAGTTGGCGGCAAATGTGGCGACGCGGACGATCCAGTACAGCCAGCCGACCTCGAATCCGACCGCGCTACCGAACGCCTCTTTCGCGTAAAGATACGGCCCGCCCGTCGCGCTAAAACGGCTCGCGACCTCGGCGTAGCAGAAAACTACGAGTCCGATGATAACCGCGCACAAAACAAAGGCGATCAGCGAGTACGAGCCGATGGCCGCAAACACTTTCGCGGGCAGCCCAAAGATACCGGCGCCGATGATCGTGTTGATAACGATCGCGGTCATGTCATGTCGGCCGAGGCTTCGCTCTAGTTTTTCTCGGTTCATCTTAATTGAGATTTGGACCGTGTCGGGGTGCAGACGTGCCAGCAAAGATGAGCTTTGCGGATCTTTGCGAACTTTGCGTCATTGCATGACCCAACTTTTCTCACGCAAAGCCGCGAAGGCCGCAAAGTAAAGGCAAAGTAAGAAAAAGCGCGCCGTTTCCAGATCAAGACACTAGCACGGTCCGTATAAGTCGCACTCCAATGGAATTTTCAATCGCCATTCGTTTATACTCTCAAATGCAACTCACGTAAAGGTTAACGAGGTTTATCCAATGAAACAAACGGTCTGCGCATTGTTATTACTGGCTGCGGTTTGCTTGTCGGCGGTTGCCGTCAAGTCGCAGACGAACGGCGAGATCTTGAAGCCGAAGACGTACAAGCCGCTGGTGATCGTCGCCGACTCGGGCCTGAATGACGTGCTCTCGACGACGATCGAATCGACGTTGATGATCTTCGCCGCCAAGGGACTCAAGAGGGAAGAGATCTCCGCGACGCTGATCGACATGTCCGACCCGAAGCAGCTCAAGTCGGCGAGCTTTCGCGGGAACGATCAGATGTACACCGCGAGCGTGGTCAAGATGTTCTACATGGCGG
Source organism: uncultured Chloracidobacterium sp. (assembly GCA_964625555.1). Lineage (GTDB taxonomy): Bacteria > Acidobacteriota > Blastocatellia > Pyrinomonadales > Pyrinomonadaceae > OLB17. Next base: position 8,890 of record CAZVDM010000057.1, on the reverse strand, counting down.
CGCTCGAACGGCAGCTCGAGGACGGCAAGATCAAAATGTCGCCCGAGCTCGAACGCGGGCTAAAGGACATGATCGTCGACTCATCCAACGAGGCGACGCAGTACATTCTGGACGTGATCACCGGAACATCGAGCGGTGCCGAGCTGCCGGCAAAGCAGTTTGAGGTTTGGCAGGCGAAACGCAACCGCGTCAACCGCTATTTCGCCTCGATGGGCTACACGAACATCAACGTCAATCAAAAGACATTCTGCGAAGACGCCTACGGCATCGAGCAGCAGTCGCGTAAATACAAAGGCGAGAACCGCAACATGCTGACGACCGACGCGACCGCGCGTTTGATGGCCGAGATCGTCTCGGGCAACATCGCTCCGAAGGCACGGACCGACGCGATGATGTCGCTGATGAAGCGTGATCCCTTTGCAAAGGACAAGAACGGGCAGGCAGTCGAGTTCATTGGCAAAGCGCTGATCGACGAAAAGCTGACGGACGCCAAGCTTTGGTCAAAGGCGGGCTGGACCAGCAAAATGCGGCACGACGCAGCCTACATCGAGCTCGCCGACGGCTCAAAATTCGTCCTCGTCGTCTTCACCGAAAACCACGCCAATGACTTCGAGATCATCCCCAACATCGCCAAGGTCATCATTACGGCGATGCGGAAATAATACGACTTACGGTACAAACCTATGAACAAAATACTAAACACCATCGCGACACTTTTGTTTATCACCACATTTGCGTTCTCGCAGGGCAGCTATAAAAAGCCGCCGAAAGAGATATTGGACGTCCTCAATGCTCCGGCGACGCCGGCCGCGATCATTTCGCCGACGCGCAATATGATGGCGCTGGCCGAGCCTTTGCGCTATCCGCCGATCGCGGAGCTGGCGCAGCCGATGCTCAGGATCGCGGGGCTTCGGATCAACCCGAATACGAACGGCGCACACCGTCAGCAGTATTACATCAGCTTAAAACTGAAGAGCATCGAGGACGGCAAGGAACGCGACGTCGTGCTGCCGCCCGGAGCCAAGCTGATCTCGCCCCAATGGTCGCCGGACGGAAAGCATCTCGCCGCGGGCAACATCACCGACAAGGGGATCGAGCTCTGGATCGTCGATACGGCAACGGCGAAAGCGAGGAAAATAGACAACGTCAAGATAAACACGGCATTCGGCGGCTTTGGTTGGGAAGACAACGAGACGCTTTCGGCGACGCTTGTACCCGATGGACGCGGCGCCGCCCCGGCGTATCAGAACGTAGTGCCGACCGAGCCCAACATACAGGAAACGAAGGGCCGCACCGGTGCGGTGGCGACCTTTCAGGACCTGCTCAAGAGCCCGAATGACGAAAAGCTGTTCGAATATTACTGCACGTCGCAGATCGCGATGATCTCGGTCAAGGGACTCATCGTGCCGATAGGTTCGCCCGGCTTGTACGACAGTGCCAATTTCTCGCCGAATGGCCGATACATCTCGGTCTCGAAGATCGAAAGGCCGTACTCGTACCAATTCCCGTTCAACCGCTTCCCGAAAACGCTGGAGATTTGGGATGCTGCGGGCACGGTGGTCAAATCCGTTGCGAAGCTGCCCCTTGCGGACAATCTGCCGGCACAGGGTGTGCCGACGGGGCCGCGTGCCGTCAATTGGGTGCCGACCGAGCCCGCGACGCTGATGTGGGCCGAGGCACTCGACGGCGGCGATCCGCGGACGAAGGCCGACGAGCGCGATAAACTGATGCGCATTGCGATGCCGTTCAACGGCGAAGCCTCCGAGGTCGTCCGCATCAAGCAGCGTTACCAGGGCCGTGCCTTCGGCGAACGCAACGGACTGATGCTCTACTACGATTATGACCGCGATACGCAGCGTCGCAGGATATTTGCGACCGATTTCAGAGATGCGTCGAACGTCAAGCAGCTCTCCGACCTCAACGTCAACGACCGTTATAACGATCTCGGCTCGCCGGTGATGAAAATGCTGCCGTCGGGCGTCTCGGTCATCGCGCAGCAGGGCGACGACATTTTTCTGCAGGGCACCGGAGCCTCACCGGACGGCGACCGTCCCTTCTTTCGAAGGATGAATATCAAGACGCTGGCCGTCACTGAGATATTCCGGAGCGAGAAAGAGTCGTACGAGAGCTTTGTCGGGATGGTCAATGAGGACGGCACGCAGTTCATAACCCGCCGCGAGTCGCCCAAGGACCCGCCCAACTTCTACATGCATCAGCGTTGCCCGCCGGCGACCAACTGCATCGCGGTGTATGACCGAAAGATCACGGATTTCAAAGACAACGCCCCGCAGCTTCGCGGCATTACCAAGCAATTGGTCAAATACAAGCGCGACGACGGCGTCGATCTCTCGTTCACGCTCTATTTACCGCCGGGCTACAAGCCGGGAACGCGGCTGCCGACCGTGGTTTGGGCATATCCGCTCGAATTCACCGATAATTCGACCGCCGGACAGGTGTCGGGCTCGACGAGCAGGTTCACGCAGATCGGCGGTATCTCGCATCTGTTCTTTTTGCTGCAGGGCTACGCAATCTTAGACGATACGACGATGCCGATCGTCGGAGATCCGCTCACCGTCAACGATACGTTCGTCAAGCAGGTCGTGGCGTCGGCTCAGGCTGCGATAGATAAGGGCGTCGAAATGGGCGTGGTCGACCGCGACCGCGTGGGCGTCGGCGGACATAGCTATGGAGCGTTCATGACCGCGAATTTGCTGGCCCACAGCGACTTGTTCCGGGCCGGCGTGGCCCGCAGCGGTGCGTACAACAGGACGCTGACGCCGTTCGGATTCCAATCCGAGAGGCGCAACTTCTGGGAGGCGACCGATGTTTACACCAAGGTCTCGCCGTTCTTCTACGCAAACAAGATCAACGAGCCGCTGCTCATGATCCACGGCGAAGCCGACAACAACCAGGGCACGTTCCCGATCCAATCCGAGCGCCTCTACGCCGCCATCAGTGGAACCGGCGGCACGGCGAGGTTAGTGATGCTCCCGCTAGAATCGCACGGCTATTCGGCACAGGAATCGACCGAGCACACTCTCTACGAGATGGTCCAGTGGTTCGATAAATACGTCAAGAACGCGAAACCGCGGTAGTCGGGTCAGGAGGCGCGCACATAGCAATGGCCAGCTAACTGAATCAACAGTAGCTGGCCCTTACGAACGTGTGTGCTGCCAACTAGGACCTGTCGCGGAATCGTTATTGGATCTCCGGAACTTGAATGACGGGCGTATTCTTGGTAAATCGTTGAGCCCGTTCCGTGTGGAACTCTAATGTGACCTGCCTCAGCATTTCTTCGATCGCCGATGCCTCGACCGGACGTGAGAACAAATAACCCTGGCCCAGGCGGCAGCCAAGCGAACGAAGCGTTTCGAGCTGGGCTTCTGTTTCAATGCCTTCGGCGACGACCTCAATGCCCAGGTTCTCGCCGAGCATAAGGATCGTTTTCACGATCGCTATGCTCTTTTCGCCTTCGTCCATCTTATCGACGAAGGAACGATCGATCTTGAGCCGGTCGAACGGGAACCTCTGCAAATACGAAAGGCTGGAGTATCCTGTGCCGAAATCGTCCGTGGACAGCGAGATACCGAGCTTGTCGAGTGCGTTCAAAACGGCCAACGCCCGCTCACTATGTTCCATTACATTGGTCTCGGTGACCTCGAGTTTGAGCTGACGCGGATCGAGCCGCGTTTCTGTCAGTATTGCCGCGACGTACTGCGTCAGATTCGGGTGCATTAGCTGCTTTGCCGAGAGGTTTACACTGATTGACAAAGGGTGCTCGAAGTTTTCCTGCCAGCGTACGATCTGCCGACACGATTCTTCGAGTATCCATTTGCCGATCGGAATTATCAGTCCCGTTTCTTCCGCGACGTGGACGAACTCGTTTGGACCCACAAGGCCGTGCTTCGGGTGACGCCATCGGATCAAAGCCTCAAACTCTCCTATCGAACCTGAATCCAACGCGACGATAGGTTGATACAGTACCTCAAATTCACGCCGCTCTACTGCATGCCTCAGGTCCATCTCGACCTGCAGGAGATTCATATTGCGGACATGCATATCGCGGTCAAATATCTCGTACCTTGCTTTGCCCGATTCTTTTGCCCTGTACATGGCGGCGTCCGCATCCCGCAGAAAATCCTCCGGAGCCCTGCGCGTGTTGTTCGACATGATAATGCCGATGCTCGCCGTCGTGAATACTTCGTAATTGTCGATACGGAATGGCTGCGATATTTTGTGCTGAAGCCGCTCCGCAACGCTTGCGACCTCATCGATATCACCGCATCGGTTGAGGAGAATCGTGAACTCGTCGCCGCCCAATCGAGCTACCACGTCTCCGGGCCGGACACACGACCTGAGGCGTTCCGCGATCGCGATCAGCAGTTTGTCGCCCGTAGCGTGTCCAAGGCTGTCATTGATGACCTTGAATCGGTCCAGATCAAGGAAAAGGACGGCAAATCTGGCAAACTCGTTGCCTTCGGCGCGTTCGACCGCCTGCCTGAGATGATTCATGAATTCGACACGGTTCGGTAGATTGGTCAGCGTGTCGTGCAGTGCGTAGTGCCTGAGTTTCTCCTCGGCCTGGCTGCGTTCCGTTATATCGCGAAAACAGGCAACGCGGCCGATCGGCTTTCCTTCGAGAAACTGCGGCTGTGAATAGCGTTCAAATATTCGTCCGTCCTTCAGCTCGAGGATCTCAGATGCTGTCGACATTGGATCGGAGTAGACCTCTTCAAGTTGGCGGGCAAATTCTTCAGCATTCTTGAGCTGAGCGGCGACATATTTTCCGAGTTTGTTGCCATCGCGGCTCTTGATCAAACTTTCGCTAACGCCCCACATCTCAACAAATTTCCGATTACAGGTCACGATCTCGCGTTCGAGACTCATCACGACAATGCCGTCAGCTGTCGATTCGAATGTCGAAGCAAAAAGAGACACAGTGTTATGCAGTGATATCTCGGTTTGTCGACGCTCGGTGATATCGCGTCCGATTCCCTGCACCCCAACAGGCAAACCGTCGGAAACGATCAATCTTGTACTCAACTCAAGTGTTACGCGGTGACCATCCTTTGCGATTATCTCCAACTCGTAAGTGGTCGGGACGTCATCCTCCATCTTACGGGCAGTCATCGTTCTCGCCGCCTCGAGAAACTCAGGAGCCACAACCTTGGCTATGTTCATCCCGATCGCTTCGCTTCGGCTATATCCGGTGATCTTTTCGCCGGCACGGTTAAGAGAGGTAAAGTTGCCCGACAAGTCGTGCGTATATATCAGGTCGTTGGCATTTTCAAACAGGTCGCGGTAACGCTCTTCGTTCTTGCGGCTCGCTTCTTCGGCCAGTTTGCGATCGGTAATATCGCGGCCGATGCCCTGAACTGCGATCGGTACGCCATCCTTCTCGATTATGCTGCTATTGACCTCAAGCGTGATGCGGCTGCCGTCTTTTTTGATGCAATCGACCTCGTACGAGGTCTGTTTCGATTTTCCACGGATCTTCTTCCGCAGATTGCGTTTCAAAACGGAAAGATGTTCGGGCACAGCGATCTGCACCATGTTCATCGAAAGAGCCTCTTCGCGTGTGTAGCCGAAAATTCGCTCGCCGGCCTCGTTGATCGAAATATAGTTGCCTTCTAGATCGTGGACATAGATAATGTCGTTCGCGTTCTCAAACAGTTCGCGGTATCGTTTTTCGCTTTCCTGCAATGCGTCATTGGCGCGTTTTCGTTCGGTGATGTCCTGCCACATGACCATTCCAGCGAATATATGGTCACCTTCGTCGCGGACCGGCATCACATTGACCTGAAACGCACCGTCTTCGTTATCGAACTCGAGAACAACCGATTCACCCTTTAGCGCTCGATCATAGTATTGCGACCATTCGTCAGAGATCTCGGGCGGAAATACGTCGAAGAGCGTCTTTCCTTCGAACATCTCCGTAGACCAATCGTGATTTTTGAGCTGTTCTCCGTCAGCAAGGGTGTAACGGTATTCGTGATCGAACAATAGAACGGCTGTCTGAGGAATGGTTCTGGCGAGCGTTCGATATAGCTTTTCGCGTTTCTGCAAGCCTTCGACCGCGAGTTTGCGTTCGGTGACGTCGAGGATCACGCCCTGCCAACAGATCGTCTTGCCGTGACTGTCCCTGATAAAGCAGCTGCGGTCGCGAACCCAAAAGAGCGTGCCGTTTCGGCCAACGACGCGGTATTCAAAATCAATGCCCTCGCCCCGACGCATTGCGTCGCGAGTGCCGTCCATTACCCATTTCCGATCATTTTCGTGAATGACCTTGTCCCAGATCTCCGGATCTTTCTCCCAATTTTCTAACGGGTAACCGAATTTTTCGAAAGTCTGACTTATGTATATAGGCGTATACGGCGGCTCGGGATCGACAGCATAAAACATCACCGGCAAATTCTCGATGAAATGGCGAAACGTGTGGTCGCCAAGAAATGCTCCGACCCTATCGTCATCCCTTACGATCGGGGCCTTAGCTCGAGGGCGGGTATTTTTGTCGGATGCCTTTTTGATTGCCATACTGGCCGTGGTTCAGGAAAATATCCGGGAATAGACCATTTACAGGTGCTCGCCGGGTTGCGGTCCGGTGATGCCGGGAATAAGCTGATAATGCGGTGAAATTGGGGATTCGGAAATGCCGGATCGAGAATGTTGGCGGTCTGCCATCAATCATAATAGCATTTTGGCAACGCCGTTGACCATCTTTTTTTCGCTGCAGAAGAAGGACCCACTTGGAATTCTATGAGTATGGACCTGTCCCAATTTCATCACCAGCTATCAGCACGTTTCGCTAGCAAAACAGCGCATGCAAGCGACGTACTGACATCGGACCAGGTATCGTTTTTTGAGGAGTACGGATATCTGGCCGGCGTTGACCTGCTGGACGGCGATCAGGTTGAGATGCTGCGTGCAGAGCTTGCGGCGATAATGCAGCCGGAAATGAGCGGCGATCCGCGATTTTACGAATACAATCTCAATGAGTCAGCCGATCCGTCAAAGGTACTGTTTCATGCACTCGGAGCGTGGCGTGTGTCGCGAGCCTTTCACGATTTGATATTTCTTCCGAGGCTTGCGGCGTGTTTTCAACAATTACTGCGCGGTCAACCGCGATTTTGGCACGATCAGGTCTTTGTAAAGCCGGCGAATGACGGAGCTGTTGTTGCCTGGCATCAGGATTACTCGTATTGGACGCGAACCGTGCCGAACGCCCACATGACCTGTTGGCTAGGACTCGACGACTCGACCGTCGAGAACGGATGCGTCCATTACGTTCCGGGCTCGCATCGCTGGCCGCTGTTGCCGCGAGGCGGTTTGTCTGACGATATGCGATCGATATTTGACCATCTCATTGAGGAGCAAAAGGCGGCGTTTGAGCCCGTCGCGATCGAGCTAATGGCCGGGCAGGCGAGTTTCCATCATTCGATGACAGTCCACGGAAGTTATGAAAATCGTTCGCCGAGATCGCGTCGTGCGGCGGTGATCAATGTGGTTCGAGACGGCGTGATGTCTGACAGCGACGAACCGCTCCTATCCGGAATTCCGCCGATACCTAAAGGCGAAAAGGTCGATGGGCAGTTCTTCCCGCTGCTTGGCTGACGCTTTCTGATTCGGTCAAAACAAGCTAAACTTATCGCAAATCTCGCCCGTAACTAAAACATATGAAAAAGCTGATCTCGTTACTTTTGCTGCTGTTATTTTCCGCCGTTTCATTTGCTCAAACGATGCCAAAGGACGCCGATCCCGCGATCTGGGCAAAGGCTGTGAAGATCCACAAGAAAGCGATCGTCATTGACGGGCACAACGACATCACAAGCCCGATGGTCGATGAGGATCTCGACCTTTCGACAAACACTGTCGGCAAATACCACGCGGACGGCGACCCGTTTCACACCGATCTCGGGCGATTTAAGGCGAGCGGTATCACAGGCGAATTCTTTTCGATCTATGTCTCGGGCACGACACTGAAGACGGGCGGAGCGATGCGGCGGGCGATGGACCTGATCGACGCCACGTATCGTGAGGCTGAAAAACACCCTCAAGCACTTACGATGTGTACGACAGCGGCAGAAATTCGGCGTGCGAAAAAGGCGGGAAAGGTTTGTGCGTTGATGGGGATCGAGGGCGGATACGCGATCGAGAATTCTCTTTACGCACTGCGTGATTTCTACCGTCTCGGCATCCGTTATATGACGCTGACACATAACGTCACGCATGATTGGGCCGATGCTCATCGCGATACGCCCAAGAACAATGGCCTGTCAGATTTTGGCCAAGAGGTCGTTCGGGAAATGAATCGTTTAGGTATCTTCATCGACATTTCTCACGTCTCGGTCAAAGTGATGAACGACGTGCTCGATGTTTCGACCGCTCCGATCATCGCATCGCACTCGAACGCCCGCGGCGTCAACGATCACACGCGAAATGTGCCCGATGACGTGCTGAAACGCGTTGCAAAGAACGGCGGCGTGATCATGCTCAATTTCTATCCGTCGTTCCTCGACGCCCGTACGAATAAAGAAGAGAACGACCGTGCCGTCAAGCTCAAACCTCAGATCGACGCCTTGCGTGAAAAGTATAAGGACAACACCCAAGCCTACAACGAAGCCGAACGCAAACTCTTCGCTGACAACCCGATCTATGTCGCTTCATACACCCGCATCGTCGATCACATCGACCATATCAAACAAGTGACCGGCACCGTCGATAACATCGGCATAGGCAGCGACTACGACGGCGTCCCTTTCCTCCCCGCAGGAATGAACGGCGCCGAAGACCTCGTCCTCGTGACCTACGAAATGCTGAAACGCGGCTACTCCGAAACCGACATCAAAAAGGTGCTCGGCGAAAATATGCTGCGTGCGATGACCCAAATGGA
>CAZVDM010000056.1:0-19660 GCA_964625555.1 uncultured Chloracidobacterium sp. | reverse complement strand
AAGGGACTCGAACCCCTAACTTCCTCCTTGTAAGGGAGGCTGTCTACCAATTGACGTACGTGCCCGAAAATTGCTGAAAATGACTTTTTATTGCACGCGTACCCGATGAATTTTCAAAAAAACGCGCTCATTTTCAAAAAATGAGCGAACCGTAATCTTACGAAAGCAATGTGTTCGTGTCAAGTTAATCCGAACTGTCAGTTAATTGCGCGGCTGCATTGTTGGTTTTGAATCTGTCGACATCGAACCGTTTTCCGTGTTCGAGAGAATGGTGCCGCCAAAGCCGACGATCCAGCCTTTGTTGCCGTTGAAATAGACCTTTTCGAGCCTGTGTTTGACGCGTGAATTGACGTCCATCCACTGCCTGCCGCCATTTCGAGTTGTGATGATCGTTCCGTCATCGCCTACGGCCCAGCCTTCGCGGGAATTGGTGAAAAACACATCGTTCAGATTTGCCTCGACGCCCGATTCCTGCACGCGCCAGAGGCGTCCGCCGCCGGTCGTCGCGACGATCGCACCGCCGTTGCCGACCGCCCAGCCGAGCTTTTCGCCCTCGAAAAAGATCGAATTGAATTTTGAATCGTTGTTTCCGAGCAGCGTAGCTTTGTCCCAAAGCAGTCCGTTGTCCTCAGTGAACAATATCGTACCGCCCGCACCGACGATAACGCCGTTCGAACCGCTGCCATATGCCCCATCGAGCAGCAGGAAATGGATGGCAGACTTACTTGCCTTCCATGTGATGCCGTCTTCCTGGAGTTTGAAAAATATACCGCCTTCGCCGAATGCTGTACCCCAGCCTTTCGAATTGAAAAGCAATTTGGTAACGCGTTGGCGGCCCGCATCTTCAAATTCGATACGCTCCCAGGTCTTGCCGCCGTCGGTGGTCTTTCTGAGATATGACGTCGCGTTCTGTCCGCGCGTGAAAACATTGCGTTCGCACAATATCCAGCCGTTGTTCTCGTCAGTGAAATAGATCTGGCGAAATGTATCGGTCGTAAATTTAGGCACATGTGCCCACGTCGTTCCGCCGTCGGTCGTCGACATTATCACGCCGTCCGTCCCGACGATCCAGCCCCTGCTCTCGGAAACAAATTGAATGTCACGCAGCCACGCAAAGCTGTTCGACCGTTGCCTGATCCACTCCGCATTCGCTGTCTGAAAGCAAAGCACGAGGATCGCGAACACATAGATTTTGTAAGACTTTCCCATTCGTCTTGTCCGGTCTCTAGTCTACCGTCTCTCGTCTACCTAAAAAGGGCTGCCAAACAGCATCCGCACCGCACTCGCCCGTCCGATGTACTCGAACACCTTTTCAAAGCTAAATCCTTTGCCCGGTACAAATACCTGATCGCCGGGATTTAGGAATATCATCTCTGCCTTGCCGCTTTCCATATCTGCGAGGCTGACGACACGCCGGCTGAGTTTGCCCTGCGGCGTGTAGCTGACAATGACCGTCTTTTTCTTATCGCCGCCCTTGGCAACGCCGCCCGCGTCTATGACCGCTTCGTAAACACTGATCTTACGGTCCATTATGCGAACGCCCGGAGCCCCGACTTTGCCCATCACGCTGTAGCGGATCGACATCGCTTTATCGAGCGTAACGGAGACCTTTGGGTCGATGATGTACTCGTCGAGCTTTTTGGTGATCTCAGCGGCGACCTGCTCGACGGTCTTACCGGCAACGAGCACGCCTTCGCGGATCAGCGGATATGAGATCCGAGCGGTCGGCGGAACAGTGACACCGGATTTACAATAGTCCGGGCATTGGCCGAAAACTTCGACCGTGATCACGTCGTTCGGGCCGAGGCGATACTCTTTCAGATAGTTGTTGTAGTAATTGTAAACTTCCTTGGCCTCGGGCGAATCGACTGCCGGATCGTCGGCAGATACTGCGACGTTTCCGGGCGTCGGAGTCGCGATCGCCATCGGATCGGCATTTGTGCCTGTGTCGCCCTTCGTACCGTTGGCACTGCCCTGTGCAAATGCTGTAATTCCGGTCACGACGATCGCCGCGGCGACCAGTGCATGTTCAACTATCGATCTTACTGCTCTCATATCAATATCTCCGTCCGCTAATAAAACGCACATTGGTGCAGAAAATCCATTTTTCAACGTGTTGCATCACCTGGCACCTTTGCCGAATAGGACCGTCTTGACCGTTTCAAAAACGATCACCAGATCGAGCGTCAGGCTCTGATTCTTGATGTAATAGAGGTCGTACTGCAGCTTTTGGATCGCATCGGCCACCGAGGCTCCGTACGGATATTTGATCTGTGCCCAGCCTGTCAGTCCGGGAGCGACCAAATGGCGATGGTCGTAAAACGAGATCTCTGTTGCGAGCTGTTTGACGAAATGCGGACGCTCGGGCCGCGGCCCGACGAAGTTCATCTCGCCCTTCAGAATATTCCAAAACTGCGGTATCTCATCAACGCGGATCTTCCGAATGATCCTTCCGACACGTGTCGTTCGTTCGTCATTATCGACCGCCCAGACGGGCGTACCGTCCGATTCGGCGTCCGTTCGCATCGAACGAAACTTGATGACCTTGAATATGTGCCCGTTCTTGCCGACGCGTTCCTGTTTATAGAATATAGGGCCGCGGGATTCGAGTTTGATAAGTATTGCGGTAAGTAAGCCGATCGGCAATGAGACGACGAGTCCGATCAACGCCAATACACGATGGATCATTTCGCGGAAGACTGCTTTTATTCTCCCGTCACGTCTCCGCCCGGCAAATATCAGCCACGAAGGCCGCAACATATCGACGTGGACCTTTCCGGTTATCCGCTCAAAAAACGAAGTGCACTCTTCGATAGAGACATCGCCCGCCAGGCTCATCCGCAGCAAAGCCTCTGTTGGAAACGCCCCTCGCCGCTCGCGAACCGCGATCACAACACGGTCGATCTTTTGATTGATGATGACGGATTCGAGATCGGGGCCTTTACCGAGAATGATCGACTGTCCGAGCTTGTCCATCGGCTTTGCCCCGTTCTCTGAGATAAATCCGACAATGCGGTAACCGGCATCCCGCCTCTCCCAAACGGCCTCAGCCGTATCGAGTGCCGTCTTTCCGGTACCGACAACCAATATCTTTTCGCCGATCTCGGGATGTCCGGTCAAGCTATGAATCGCGATTCGCCAGCCGAGCAGCAGCACGAGTACGAGCGGCACCGATATCACCGACACACCGCGCCCGATCATCAGCGGCGGAGCGAAATAAAAGAGCAATGCCAACAGCGCCCAAGCGATGCCCAACGCCTGCACCAGCCGAAGCAGAAGCTCGCGGCGATTGGTCATCACGATGTAGTCGTAAAGGTCGTAGAAATAGAGGTTTAGCAGACAGACCGCGGTAGCGAGGCCGATCTTCATCCAGCCGTTTCGCTCGCTTAATTCATTTACAGAACCTTCAACGCCGAGACGAATATAGAGCGCGAGAATGACACCGCCGTAAATGATCGCGGTATCGGCTAGTATCAACCATAGCTTTCTCGGACTAAATCGTGCGGCACTCATCGTTTTAGTTAGGGGCTGACCTGATCGTTCAGTCGTTTGTAATTGTAATAACCGTAGTTATAATGCGATTCGTCCATCACATCTTCGCTTTGGTTGAGGACGACCCCGAGCATCCGATCCTTGGGCAAAGGTTCGAGAATGCGTTCGAGAGCACCGTATTTTGTGCGGTTTGCCCGCACCACAAGCAGCGCGCCGTCAGCATGATTGATCAGCACGGTCGCATCCGTGAATATGCCGAGCGGCGGTGCGTCGATGATCACATAGTCGAACATCTCTCTCGCTTCTCGTAAGATCTCCTTGAATTTCGGCCCCGAGATGAGTTCGGCGACATCCTGACGTGCTTCGCCGCCGGGTAATATGTGCAGGCCCGAAGGCTCAAGCCTGATGATCGATTCCTTAAGCGTCGCGGTTCCCGACAGCACATGAGACAGCCCCTTGTCGGCCTCAATTCCCATATAATCGGCCAAGCTCGGCATGCGCAGGTCGCTGTCGATGATCAGCGCTCTGACGCCGTCCGTCTGTGCCAGCAGCCATGAAAGATTGATCGAAGTTACGGATTTGCCCTCGCTCGGATTGACGCTGGCAACGACGATCGACTGCAGGTTGTTTCGCTGCCCTTTGTGCAGAACGTGTGTCCGCAGGCTGCGGTATTCTTCGCAATAGGACGAATTAGGCTGAGTTATCGCAACGAGACGAGGCTCAACGCGCTCGGGGTCAACCTGCCAACTGACAAAGTCAGGCAGCGGCTTGACGACCGAGCGCGTTGGGCTGTCGACGTTCAAATTTGCCCCGGCAGTTATGCCCGTTTCCAAATCAGGGAGTGCCGTCCCGAAGTTAGATTCCGGCTGCCCATTGAACGTCGATCTTGGTGTACCGATGGTGAATTCCGGCGAGATCAGATCCGCGGGCACGTATGCCTGACGGACGTTGCCGCTGAACGGCACAACGTTGTTCTCGGTGCCCTCACCATTCGGTGTTTCAATTCGTTTCTTCTGCAATGCTTGTAAGATGCTCATGGCTTTCTTTCGATCTTAGGTCTTTGGTCTTCATTCTTTGGTCTTAGGTCGAAGACCGAAGGCCTAAGACCGAAAACCGACATTCTTAGTAAAATCCGCCCAACTCGCCGATCTCAAGATGGATATCGTCGTCGAGGTCGTCAAACTTGAATTCGCCCGGCTTGGCATGTCCATTCGAATGGCCGTTTCCGTTCTGATAGCCGCCGGTTTTCTGGCTGTTGTTCCACAATTCCTCGCGAGCCTCGGGCCGCAGAACACTGCCTCCGCCCGAGAAATCAGATAGCGGTGTGACATTGTCGCGCTTTTCCATCGGCGGGATCATGTCCAGATTTTCCGCAACTTCCTCGACCACCTTTCGGCCGATCGTGCGCGTCCCGGCTGCGTATGCCGTCAGCATTGCGTTGTCGCAGAGGTTATTGATATTTCGCGGAATTCCCTCGCTGCAGCGATAGATATAGTCGATCGAATCGGCCGAAAAGACCTTCGGCTGGTCCGAACCGGCGATCAGCAAACGCTCGGTAATATACCGTTCGACCTCGTCGACGTTCGGGAACGAGTGCATATTGCATCTCAAAGCCACTCGCTGCTTGAGCTGACGCAGGTTAGCCTGATTGAGCTTGTCGCGAAGTTCCTGTTGGCCCGTCAAGACGATCTGCAGATGTTTGGCATTGTCCGATTCAAAATTGAGAAGCAGACGGATCTCTTCGAGCACGTAATCTGACAGTTCGTGTGCTTCGTCGATGATGATCACGGTTCGAAGCCCGCGGCGATGGCGTTCCTCGAGGACCTTGCCCATCGTATTGAGCAATTCCGATTTGTTCGTCCAGTCCTTGATGCCGAGCATTTGGGTGACGTGGTGATAAAACTCCTCGACCGAAAGGCGCGGATTAAATACATACGCCGCCAAAACGCTCGAATCAAGCCGACGAAGTATCCATCGCAGTGCCGTTGTCTTACCCGTACCGACCTCGCCGGTCAACACGATCAGGCCTTTGGCATTCTCAAGCCCGTAATAGAGGCTCGCCAACACTTCGTTATAGCTCGGTGTGAACACGATGAACCGCGGATCAGGCGTCAGCGTGAACGGAAAGTCATCTAAGCCAAAAAATTCTTTGTACATATCTACCTCGTCCTCACGCCTAAAGGCGTAACTCTTAACTAACCAACCGATCGAACAACCTCGTCGCCTGCAATATCAAGATGATCACCGGAATTACCCCGATCGCGGCGACCGCTGCAGCTCCGAGTTTTAGCCAGCCCGAGCGTCTTATCCAGGCCTTTTCAGCGTTTGAGAGCAGCGGCGGAACCGAGGCGAGCACCGGCAGCCCCGTATAATGTTTTGCGTCCTCGATGCTCTGTATCCGGAAAAATCTCGGGACCTCAGAGAATGCGGTCATTATCAAACCAAAGAATAGGCCGACACCGGCACCGACCAGCGTTAACACAAACTTTTTGGGAGCAACCGGCGATTGCGGGATGTTTGCCGGGTCCTGAACGCGGATGGTCTCGCCCTGTGCGTTTGTCTCGACACCGACAACGGTTTCCGCTTCGTTCTTTTTCTTGAGAATTTCGTCGTAGGTCTGTTTGGCCGACTGATATTGTGCAGTTACGCCCTCGAGAGCGACTTTGACGCTCGGAACCGCATTGATACGAGCCTCGAGAGCCGCGACCTCGGCTGCGTTCTGTCTGATCTCACCGTCTTTGGTCGAGAGCTGCTTCTCGATCTGTCCGATCTGCGATTGGATACGCTGATTTTCGAGCTCGAGCGATCTCTTTTGCAGTTCCGCCTTGCGGCCGCTCGACTGTGTCGCGGTTGCCACACGTTTATCGGCGTTCTTTCGCAGGCCCTCAAATTCTTCGTTTACGCGGGCGATCTCGCTCTGTTTTGCGATCACGGCCGGATGTTTTTCCTTGTAGACCTTGAGCAGATTGTCGAGCTGAGCATTCAGGTCCGCACGGCGTTTGATCAGTTCTCCGTACGCCGGCGAGCTTTCAGGGTCGGCGATCGAACGCACGGTGTCCTGCGTCTCTTTTTGCCCAAAATCTTCGATCAAAGCCATCTGGCGATTGTTCGCACCGATCGAATCGCTCAGCCGTCCGCGTTCGTTCATGAGTGAATCCTTTTCCTTCATGATGTTCGCTTCACGATCGCGAAGCCCGCCGAGCTGTGCGACCAATCCCTGTTCGGACTCGGGCAGCGTCGCGACGTTCTGCGTCATGATCTCGAGCCGCTGGCGTTCGAGTTCGTCCATTGCAGTCTTCTTTTCGGCAAGCTGCCGTTCGAACAGATCTTTGGTCGATTCGGCGATCTCGGTCTGCGTCTGGACCTGAGCGTTGACGTATTTGCTCGCGAGTTCGGCCGTCACATTACGTGCTGCCTGCGGGTCGCGGTCGCGATACTTGATACGGAACGCCGCAACTTTCTCGCTGCCCGAATCTTCCAGATCGACCTTAATGTTCTTGTACATCTTCTCTACCACGAGTTCCATCGGCATTCCCGACTGACGCTCAGCCTTGTAGAGGTCGTATTTCTGCACCATCGGCTCGAGCGACGAACGGCTCAGCACTTCCTGGTTGATAGTCTGCAAACGCTGCGAAAGATCTTCGTTGGTGAGCGAAGCGACCAGGTTCGAAGAAATGGTCGGCGGTTTGACCGTCAATAGCGAAGTCGATTCGTAGATCGCGGGCAGCTTGTATACGACATAGCCGATGGCCGCCGTAAACGTGATGACCGGAAGGATGATCATCCATTTCTGCCGCTTGATTATTCCGAGCAATTCGCCGGCTGATCTTTGTCTAAATTCAACGTTCATCTTTTCTACCTCTCGGCAATTGCCGCGTGAGCCTATTCACCCTCGTCCGGGCCCGACGTTTGTTCGTCACTTCGGCTAAAAACCCATCGGAGAATGCCTGCGGCCGATATCAAACCAATTCCAAATGCGAGCAAGCCGACCGATTCAGGCACTGCGGCCAACATCGGCCCTGCGGAGATATCCAAACTTTCTATTCCAAACAACATTGTCATTTTCTAAAGACTCGCCAGTACTTTCTTTGCATCGACCACTTCCTGCTGGCTGAGTTCGCTCTCCGACCGCAGCGAAGTCTCAACCTCACGACGTGCCGAAACCTTGTCGCCTGCCATTGCCAATGCCGTCGCAAGCCTCACCCGGTAACCTGCCGTCGCGGACTTGCCCGACTTTTCGTCGATCGCGATCGCTTTGCGAAGCTGCTCGACTGCAGGCGAATACAACCCTTTTTTCAGATATACCCAACCGAGCGTGTCGTAAAATCCGGCGACGGTCTGATTTTTCGCGACCGACGCTGTCGAGAGCTGTAATGCTTCGTCGAGATTTCCGCCGTTCTGTGTGATCAGCCAGGCAAGGTTGTTCGCAGCGATCGGCGAATCCGGAGCAATGTCCAGTGCCTTTCGATAATGCTTTTCCGCATCGGCGGTGTTGCTCCGTGAATCTTCGAGTATGCCGAGCAGCGTGTAAACGGGAGCGGACGGCCTTTTATCGACGACCTTCTGATATTGTGCGATCGCTTCGGCGGTCTGGTTCCGTCCGACTAGCAGCGACGCGTACGACGAGTACGCCGGCAGATAGTTCGGATCGAGCGTCATCGCCTGCATAAGTTCGCTTTCCTGCAAATCTGCGTTCTTTTCAGCCTCGAAAACCTGTGAATTGAGGTAGTGCAATGCAGCGAGCAGGTCATTGCGTCCGGCATTGAGTGCGATCAGGTCAGCGAGCTTGGCGTGGGCCTGTGGCGTGCGCTTTAACTGTATCGATGTGGTCACAATACCGCTAACGGCGTCAAAATTGGTCGCATCGGCGGCCAGTGCCTTTTCGTATTGATCGAGAGCCTTTTCGCCGTCGCCTCTTGCGACATGGACCTTTGCCAGATTGACCATCGCTGACGAAGATGCCGGCGTTATCGCGATCACGCGTTCGAGATCGGCCTGAGCCTCGTTGAGTTTGCCGAGTTCGAGATATGCAAGTCCTCTGGACGACAAACCTCTGATCTGCAGATCGTGCAACGTGTTAACGCCCGTGTATGCGTTCGGCGAAGCACCATTGACCTGTTCGAGTAGTTCGTTCGCGTGTTTTAACGCGATCTCAGGTTCGTCGGCCGAAAAAGCGGCCTGGATCTTGAGCAGTCCGATACGCAGATATTTTGGATGATAGCGCTCCAGATCGGCGATGAACGCCCTCGCCTGATCGATCTGGCCTGTGGCGATCTTGGCCTGAGAAATGTAATAAAGTGCGTCACGCTGGCTCGGCTGTTTCTTGAGAATGTCCTCGAGGTCCTTGACGGCCAATTCGGGATCGTTCTGCTGCAAATGCATGCGTGAGCGCAGCATCAATGCTTCGATATCGTTGTCGTTGATCTTGAATAGTGCTTCGAGCTGCTCGTTGACCTTTGCAATGTCCTTTTGATCAAGATATATCTGGCCCAAACGATAACGGGCACGAACATAATCGGGCGTATCCGCGACGATGTTGCTCAGGACATCGACCGCCTCGCTCTGTCGGTTTGCGGCTGCATAGAATTCGGCCAGCACGAGCCGGCTCTCGGGGCTGTTTTCCTGGATCGCGACGAGATTTTTGTACTCGACCTCGGCCTTATCGTTTTGCTTTGTCGTGACGAAGAAATCGGCGATCGATTCGTGGGCCTCGATATTTGCGGGCTCGGCCGCGATCGCTTTGTTGAATTGGGTTTCTGCCTCGGCGTTGCGGCTTGCGTAGGTTAGAAATCGTCCGTACTCGATATAGCCGATCGCTCCGTTCGGATTCGCCGCGATGCCGTTCAGTATAGCGGCCTCGGCCTCCGGCGGCTTTTCACGCGACATATAATACCGCGACAGGCTGAGATACGTTTCGGTCCGGCTCGGGTCGATCGCGATCGCTTCGTTGACCTTGGCAACGACCTCGTTCTCCGGCCGATTTTGAGCAGCAAGGATAGACGCTTTGAGAATGTGGCCCTCAACAAATCGCGGATCTGCTGTCACTACTTCGGATTGGACCGTTTCTGCTTCCTGGATAAGCGGCGGCTGAATAAGCAGGTAATAATTGCCGAGTTTGGTTTTTGCGTCGAGATTTGTCGGGTCGAGATCGACGGACTTTCTCAGTTCGTCAAGTGCCTCGTTGAACTCACCGAGATTCTCGTACGCACGGGCAAGTCCCCAATGTGCCTTTGCCGAGTCGCTGTCCGATTCGGCAGCCGAGCGGAACTGCATCAGCGCATCGTGAAACTTACGCTTCGCCAGATACTCTTCGCCCTTTGCCAAAAATTTTGCGGTCGAACCGCCGCACGCAAATAAGAGTATTCCTAAGGTTGTTAGCAGGAGTACACGCGACACGCGTGATATAGATTTTGGGCACTCTCGGTAGATCATATCTCTCGAACGTTTCGCGTCTTTCGAATCGTTTGGCTGCAGTCACCAGGGCTGGCGACGTGCGGTCATGCGATTCCGCGATCCTTCCTTGTCATCCGTGAGGCAAATCCCGGAACAAGGCTTAACAATAATGATTTCAATAACTTAAAAGTCCGTTGGCAGCAGAACTTTTATCGGCACTTGAGAAAAACGCCCAATCGAGTGTGGATTTCAGATTCTAAGGGATTTTTTTGAAGGAGCGCGGAAGATCCAGTCCGCACAAACACCGCTGACGCGATAATTCATGTTTCTGCCGATAAAACCGCCTGATCTTTGAACGAAGCAAACACCAAAAAACTCCGCCGAAGCGGAGTCTTTCATCGAATAGTATCTGAGGATCAAGGCCTTATGGCTTGCCTTTACCGTTTCCTTTGCCGCCGCCGCTTGGTTTGCCGCTATTTTGGCCGCCCTTATCGACCTTTCCTTGTTTTGTGTCCGGCCGGTCAGCTTTTGGCTTGTCAGTCTTTGCCGGTTTCGACGGCTGATTAGGATTGATGCCCGGCGTTTCGTTCTTTCGATCGTTTTTTGACGGATCGGCTCTGGGCATA
This sequence comes from uncultured Chloracidobacterium sp., assembly GCA_964625555.1. Lineage (GTDB taxonomy): Bacteria > Acidobacteriota > Blastocatellia > Pyrinomonadales > Pyrinomonadaceae > OLB17. Next base: position 9,149 of record CAZVDM010000056.1, on the reverse strand, counting down.
TCGTTCGGCTTCATGCCTTTATCGTCCTCTTTTCCGCCTTTATCCTTTTTGCCCGGGTCATCTTCCCTTTCGACCCTCGAGCCTTTTGCCATGCGCGGATTCAACTTATAAAAATCCTCTTGGTCTTTGGTCGGTTTGACCAATCTGGCCTTGATCTGGCCGAGATGCAGCCCGTTGTTCGGCGATTTGATCTTGACCTTGCTTATCCAGACCGGATTTGCTGTGTAAACAAATATCGGCTGAGGATAGAGCCGTTCGATACGGGTTCGATAATACGGCGTATCGACCACCTGATAGGTCTGATACTGCGGCGGATAATTGCCGTAGTAGTACGGCGAACGATAATATTCGGTGCGGTTGCCGAACAGTGTCGAGACCAGCCCGATCGAACGGTCGGACCAGTTTGTTTCGTAATAGTTGTTGTCACCGTAGATCTGCTCATTGCCCCGCAGCAGGACGCGTGCACCGGACCAATTCGGACTGTCGCGATAGAGTACGATCTGTGCGATCTCCTGTATCAATTCGGGCCCGAAACGGCTGAACAGCGACAAGCCACGTGAATTGTCATCGCGGTCCTGATATTCCTGAACACCGATGTAATCAACGTAACCGTCACCGTTAAGATCGAGATTGTTGATCCCGTCATTCGAATTGAGATACGATTCAAATTCCTCCGGACTGTTCGAACGCTGAAGCAATTCGCCCACGCGTTGCAGGTCGAGATTGTCCTTTGCCCAGTAATCATCGCTGTCACCGTTTTGCGGAACGGTATACGCGACCGGATCAGGGTTTACGGTCTGCTGAGGCTGATTCGAAGCACAGCCCGCCAAAAATGAACTGAAGGCTAAAACCGTTATTGATAATTTAATAAAGCTCATACTAATACTCTCCCAAGCAAACTCGCTGCTTCCCGACATACGGGTATATGTTAAGTATTCGCTTTTTCGAACGTGTTTGTATGTGCTAAGCCACACAATACGAGGGCCTGAAACAGAAACAACGAAATATCAATTTGATCGCCCGGGAAAACCTCTACACAGTTGCGGCAACGTCATTTTCCTCACAGGAGCGCGATCCTGCCGCTCACATCGAGGAATGTGAACATGATAAGAAATGCTCGAACTTATTTGTCGTTCCGGCCTTTGGGCCTCACGCGGCGGATATTCCAAGTGATCGTCTGAATTCCTGCATCTGCGTTGCCGATCGTTAATGTGCCGGCGAGTATATCGGGATTCTTCGGATCGACTTTGCCCGTAATGTCGTACCCCGCCTGCATGTAACCCGAGGCGAAAACGCTATTTTCTCCCGTGCTAGTTGCGGTCATCGGAGCCGGATCTTCGCAGCCGCCGGGACGCTGCTCAAAGTCTTCGCGGGTCCACTTCGTTTTGAGCTCGGGCGAGCGGTCGAGGCGGATCTGGTATTCGCCGCTCTCGTACACATAGACATTTGCGGTAAGGACATCTTTGGCCTTGCCGGTCTCGTCCATCTTCTCGTTCCGGCGCTCGATCGTTGGGCGCAAGTAGCTGTTGGCCCCGCGGGGGCGGCAGCGAACCTGCATAGTGGTTTCCATGCTCGACGTATGATGATACTCAAACGCTCTGGTGACCTGCGCTTTGGGCCTCGATGGTCCGGCGCTGCCGAGCGACATTGGCCTCAGCATCACGTAGATCTCGTCAGTCGCGGTGGTGCTGTCTGCAAATTTTGTCCTGGCTTTCGCGTAATCCGCGATACTCGGTGACCCCTCGCCCGCCTTCGAGTCCGACTTATCATATTTATATACAAAGCTTATTGATCCGGTCCAATGTTCGTCGCATTTACCCTGTAGAAAACTGGCCATATCCCCAACCGCCTGGGCCTTTAGCGTTTCGATCGCTGAATTCACGGTCTGATCGGTCGCAGGCGGGGCGTCCCGCCGGGCAACAGCTTTGCCTGTAACGGTGTCCAGAACAAGGACCTGAAGATAGACCGTACCGTTTGGCAGTTGGGTCGCGGAGACATTGACCACGTATCTCGCACCGATGGCCCCGCCGAGCTGCGCCAGGAGCTGCTCGTTAGGCTCAGCACCTAACATGTCGCGCATTCGCTCGAATTCGAGCATCGCCACGACGCCTTGTTTGTCCATCATATCCATGCACGGATACTTCTTGAACAAGTCGCCAAAGAGCTGCATCTCAAGGCTCGCGGCTGCGGCATCAGCTTTTGACCCGCCTTTACTGGACTCATAGAGAAACATCGACGGCGGCGTCGACTGGGCGATGATGCCGCCGACAATTAGAATGGAAATAATAACGGCGTAAAGAACTTGGCTCATATATTTAGCCTCCTGAAATGGAACCGCAACATCTATGCCAGCGCCTCAGGGCGTTTTTATCGAATCATTTGAAATGACGGAGCAAGTAGACTGCGGAATATTACACACTGATCGCCATTTGAACGGAAAAATATTTAGGACGGCGATCGGCGACAGTCCGATTGGTCGTTTTGGTCGGTTTCGCCGGCGATTGGGTGGGCGAAGTCTCGTTTGGGCCTGTATCTAGGGAACGGAACGGATCTCGGGCCTTATTGGATGTCATTACCGTTGGCTCAGTCGGTTTCGTCATTCCTATCAAGATCGTCGGCGAACAAAAATTTGCTATCTTTGGCAATTCCCAAGAACGGACGATCGAGAACCCGCTTTTGCCGACCAAAAAATATGGGGGTACTCGACTTGTATTTTGGGGGTTCTCGGGCACACTTTCGTTGGATCTCGATCTGTATTGTTGGGGTTCTCGTCCAATAAAAACGGGTTCTCGATGGGTATTTACGTCATTTCCCGGCGCAATTTGTGGTACGTACCACAATTTAAATGTGAGGTGAAAAATACACGTTTGGTTCTTCCCAAAAAAGCGAATCTATTCGGGCATGAAAGGCGGCAGTTGCTCGGCGAGTTTTGCCGCGAGATCGGCGACGGCTTTAAGCGAAGCCTCTTCGTCGTGTCCGACGTCTGTCATCACACGGACGAGTCCTCCGTCGCTGCGGCGCCGCGTTACGCTGTCGACGATGGTATTGAGTTTGTCACGATACTCGCTCGACTCGGTCCGGCCCCGGCCTTGATACCAATAGAGCATCACCTGATGATAGATACCGTTTCGCAGCGTATATCGGTTGGCCGAGAACGTGCGGCCGTCCGCCATTTTGACTTCGACCTTCTGCGGTTCGCTCAGCACCCAACCGGCTCCGGGCAGGCAATTCTGAGGGCTGTGATACGTCGCCCCGGTCCGCTGCGACGCGTAATACCCAACGTAAATATTGGCGATACGCCCGTCGGCCAAGGTATATTCACGCATCGTGTAATCGGTCGTTTTCAAGATATTTTCGACCTCAGGGTCGAACCTGATCTCGTCACCCTTCTGCTGCCAATCGCCGAGCGTTTTCGAGAGTTCCGCCAAAGGCTGTCTGGGAGGAGCAAATTCCGTACGATAGGCAAACCAATTGACAAGCAGCCCGCCTAAAAGAAATGTGATCAATATGGGCGCGAGCGGTGATCTGTTTGTGATCGCGGCCGGCGGATCGATCAATGCGAGGGCTTCGTTCTGCCCGCCAAACAATCGCTGGACCGCGAAATTAAAGGCGATCAGCAACGCCAACGCCACGATATAAACCAGCCATCCCGAGGCGTCGTGCCACGTGCCTTCGGATGCCGGCTTGCCGTAATAAAAAGTGAGAATACCGGTCGCCGAAACGCGTGCCGCATTGGTAACTACAGCGATCGGAACCGCCGCCAGCATCAGCAATATGGTACGTACCACATCCCTTCCCGAAAACAGCCCAAACCGCAATTTGCCGTCCGAATCGGTCCGGGTAAAGTAGCCGAGTATCAACGCCAGCGTGACCAGCGTCATCAGCGAACGAATGCCGCTGCAAGCCTCGACGACCTCGAGCGAGATGGTCTGCGTCGCTCCACGCGGCAGAATGTCGATGATATTTCCCTTGCGCAGCGTAGGGACTTCGAACAAACGAATTCCCCAAACCGCCATCTGCGAAGCCCACATTTGCAGCGGAATGGCGATCTGATTGAATATGATCTGCGGTATCGGAATGGCAAGCAACAGCATCGCCGCCGGGGCCGCGAGCAGCAGCAATATGCGTCTGCCGAAAAAGTACACGGCAGTTGCGAGCAGGGCAAGCAGAAACGAGATCCGCTGCGTAAACAACTCTGACGCGACGGTGCCCGCAAGCAGCATCAATATTGAGCACACCGCCAAGCCGCCGCCAAGAGCGGCCGAAGGCTTCCCGATTGCCCGCTGCAGACGATCACGCTCGCTCCAGATGATAAAGGCAATTACGAATGGGACCAGCAGGCCGTGCGAGTAATTCTCGTCCGTCCACCAGTCGCGGCCAAGCTTGACCAGCACACTCGCAAACAAAAATACGAGCGCCGCCGCGATCATTATCGGCGTCAAGAGGTGGTTTCGACTGATGCTCGGTTCGGCCATCTTTACAAGTGGGATTAAAACGCCGAATGGCCCGTAGATTCCGAACTTAGCTGGTTCGGTCGAGTATGTGGTCGGCGATATCGCGGAGCAGAAAGGCCCGGTCGCCAAGAGGATCGAGCGATGCGATCGCACGCTCGTGAACCTCCTTAGCCATTTGCTGGGCAGCGGCAAATCCGTATTTGCTCGGATAGGTAGCTTTTGAGGTCGCAGCGTCTTTGCCGGCCGTTTTGCCAAGCACCTCGCTGGTTTGGCTCATGTCGAGCAGGTCGTCGGTGATCTGAAACAGCAGTCCCAGTTGATCGGCGAACGCGTTGATCACCGCGACCTTTGATTCGTCGGCAGCCGCGATCATTGCTCCGGCACGGGCCGAAAAACTGATCAACGCTCCGGTCTTGAGATTGTGGATACGTTCAATATCCGCATTCTCACCGCGGCCTTCGGCTTCGAGGTCAAACTGCTGTCCGGCAACCATACCGTCGGGCGTTCCGGTCGCCGAGGCCAGCCCAACGACAAGCCGAAGCCTAATGACCACCGGCAATTTCTCATCTTCCGCGATCGTTTTGAACGCCAGTGTTTGCAGTGCATCGCCCGCGAGAATAGCGGTCGCTTCGTCATACTTGACGTGACAAGTTTCTTTTCCGCGACGCATATTATCATCGTCCATAGCGGGAAGATCGTCATGGATGAGCGAAAACGTGTGGATCATCTCGATCGCTGCCGAAATGCTTGACAACCTGTCATCGGACACTCCAAACGCCCGTCCGACCGCGATCGCGAGCGCCGGACGGAACCGCTTGCCGCCCGCAAATACGCTCCATCGCATCGCCTCATGCAGCCGCGTCGGTTCAACTTCGGCCGCAGGCAGAAGCCGGTCGAGCTCAGCGTCGACGAGTTGAGAGACCCCTGAATAGAAGGATGCAATTACGGTCATTCGGGAAATTATCGGTTATAAGTCCGGTTTATTCAATTATTTGCAAGACCCTGCAAGATCGAATCGAGGTGGCTTTCGTCCAGATCATAAGTCTCGTTGCAAAAACCGCAGTTCATCACCGCGCCTTTGTCCTCCGCTTTCATCGAAACGACCTCGTCCATGCCTAATGCCGCGATCATCGATGCCGCACGTTCGACCGAGCATGTGCATTTGAATGAAACGTCCTTTTGGTCAAGGATCTCGAAATCGATCACTCCGAGTACAAGCTTTAACAGGTCTTCGGGTGTCGCACCGTCCTTGATCACCGATGTCAGATGCGGTGCATGAGCGACCGTGTCCTCGATCATAGTAACAATGTGATCGTTCACACCCGGCATCATTTGGATCATCACGCCGCCGGACGCCGTTACGAACGGCTCAGAGTTTTGCAGCAGAACGCCTAACATCACTGCTGACGGGATCTGCTCCGATTTTGCAAGATAAAATGCAAAATCCTCAGCGATCTCGCCCGATGTGATAGGCACCGAGCCGATGTATGGTTCCCGATGCAGGCCGAGTTCATATCCCGACTCGCGCATTACGTGGAACATCCCGCCGCCAACGATTCCGCTGACGTCGAATTTGCCGTCAGGCTTCGGCGGCAATTCGGCGGTAGGATTTCGAACATATCCACGAACGTGGCCGGAGTTGGTTGCCTCGACGATCATTCCGCCTATCGGGCCGTCGGCGTCGATGCGTACGGTCAAGCGGTCAAATTCCTTGAGACTTGCCCCGAGCAGGGCGGCTCCGGTAAGCATTCGGCCCAAGGCGGCAGAGGCTGTCGGTGCTGTTTCGTGCCGGCGAATCGCCTCGGCGACTGTGTCTGTAGTGACCGCCGCGATCAGGCGAATTGTACCGTCGGCGGCAATACCGTGAACCAATCTATCCATAGCATAAGTTTCGAAAATGAAAAGCAAAACGTCAAACCATGTAACTTAAACTGTTACATTAACTTACGCCGTCAGTTGTTGTGAACAATACAATTAACACTATATATGGTAGAAAAAATATGTTGACATCCGCAAGATTCTTGTTTAGACTGCATTCACTTGAGGATGAATTTTAGCTGCAGTTCTCAAGCTCAAACGGTAAACAATTCCGGGTTCTTCGTATTCCAAAATACTATTCAAGATGTTAAAATAGTATTACATCAATATCCGTGTCCGCGTGTTTAATGCCGAGGAGAATCAACAGGTTATGAGTACAGTTTTTGAATCTGTCAGCGGCGGAATTTCCGTCAATCAAACGTCTTCCAACGGCGCCGGAGCGGCGATCGGACGCGAATTTGCACCGCTCGGCGTGAACGCACAAAAAGTCGTATCCAAGCGTTATTCGCTTAAGAACGAGCACGGTGAACCTGTCGAAACATGGGCCGATATTGTCCGGCGAGTGGTCGGCCACGTTTCAAAGGCCGAGAATGATCCCTTAAAACAAAATCAGTTTTACAATGACATGACTGCTGTAATGCTCGCCCGCGAATTCGTGCCCAATACACCTTGTCTGGTGAACGCGGGCAAACCGAAAGGCCAGCTCGCAGCGTGTTTTGTGCTCGACGTTCCCGATTCGATCGAGGGCATCATGGAGCACGCCCAGAATGTGGCGATCATTCATCAGACCGGCGGCGGGACGGGCATGACATACGAGTTTCTGCGGCCTGCAGGATCGATGGTCAATTCGACTCGCGGCGTAGCTTCCGGGCCGGTTTCGTTCATGAACATCGTCAACCAGACGACCGAGGTCGTAAAGCAAGGCGGCGTCCGGCGCGGAGCGAATATGGGAATTCTGGCTGTCACGCATCCCGATATTCTGCGGTTCATCCACGCCAAGAATGATCAGACGAGTCTCACGAATTTCAACATTTCGGTGACGGTAACAGACCTTTTCATGGATGCTGTCGACAGCGGCACTTGGTTTCAGACCGAGTTCAAAGACGAACCGTGGACACAACCTGTCTTCGACACAGTGACAGGAACCGACTACGCAGTTTATCGCCGCCCGGACGGTTCGACCGCGACGTTTGCCGACAAACTCGCCTTTGAAACGGCCGACCTTACCGACTGCATTATCGAAGAACCGCCAATGCCCGGAATGGTCTATGCTCCGGACATCTGGAACCGCATCATCGCTTCGGCCCATAAATACGCGGAGCCGGGGATAATATTTATCGACGAGGTCAACCGTCACAATCACATGATGGCCTCGATGGGCAAGATCTACGCCTGTAACCCTTGCGGCGAACAGCAATTGCACTTTAACAACTCCTGCAATCTTGGTTCGATCGATGTTGCCAAATTCTATACAGAGAATTCTGACGGCGAAAAAATGATCGATTGGGAACGCCTATCGTCGACGACGCATCTGTGCACGCAATTCCTCGACAATGTTGTCGACGCGGGCCATTTCCCATTGCCTGAGATCGACGACGTCGTAAAACGAACCCGGCCGGTCGGCCTCGGCATTATGGGCTTTGCCGACCTTTGCCTTAAGCTCAACATCACCTACGGCAGCGAGCAATCGATCGCATTGATGGAACGGGTAATGGGGTTTGTCCGCCGCGAGGCTTGGATGGCTTCACTCCGTTTAGGTCGCGAAAAAGGTGTTTTCCCGGAGCTCGAGCCAAATCGCGACGCGTACTCCCGATTTTTATATGATGAGATCGGCATTCCACGCGATATGCCGCTGACGCCGCGAAACTACGAGGTAACTACGATCGCTCCAACGGGCACGATCTCGCTTGTCGCTGAGACCTCGTCCGGAATTGAGCCTAATTTTTCCTGGGCGTACGTCCGTCAGGACACGCTCGGAACACGAACGTACGTTCACACTCCTGCAGCCGAGGCACTCGGACTGACGGTCGATCAGACGAGCGAAGAATCTATAAAGGCAGCGGCAGAGTACGTGGTCGAACATGAAAACGAATTGCCGCCGCACTTCATTTCAGCGATGGCGATCAGTTCGCTCGAGCATGTCAATGTGCTCGCCGCGGCCCAAAAACATGTCGACAACGCGATCTCAAAAACATGTAACGGAGCCAAGGACGACACTGTCGAATCGGTCGACGAACTCTATCATTTGGCACGTAAACTGGGCTGCAAAGCTGTCAGTTACTACCGCGACGGCAGCCGTGAGGGGCAGGTCCTGAACTCGATGAAGGCTGAGACAAGAGACAAGAGACAAGAGACTGGAGAGGTCGCCCAAAAAGTTGAATTGTCTGAGACTGAAAGTCTCCCGTCTCCCGTCTCCGGTCTCCAGTCTCGAGTAGAGCGGCCTCGCGAACTGCAAGGTTCGACCTGGCGCATTCCGTTCGAAGGTCAGAATTTATACGTGACCGTAAATCACGATGGCGTCGGCATCCGCGAGATCTTTTGTGCCGGGCCTATCAGCCCCGGCGTCGGCTTACTGGCATCGAAGATGCTCCGAGGCGGATTTGACGCACATGAGGTCGCCCACAGCCTCAACAAGGTGACCGCCACTCATGCCGTTTGGTTTAACGAGCGGCTGCTTACCTCGCCTGAGCAAGCAGTTGCCGAATGCCTTCTCTTGATCGATCGCCGTCTGAAAAACTTGCCCGAATCCGCTCGTGCGATCGGCAAATCCATGGGCACGGAATCCAACATGTCCACCATGATCAGCGATTGCCCAGAATGCGGCGGCCAATTAGAACACGCCTCCGGCTGCGATTCGTGCCGTGACTGTGGATATTC
>CAZVDM010000055.1:0-19908 GCA_964625555.1 uncultured Chloracidobacterium sp. | reverse complement strand
GTTTGTTTTTTGAAAGGATCGTCTGCACATTCGCCCGGGCTCGTTCGAGCTCAGAAGTGGCAGCTTTCAAACGCGATTGTGCCTCGTCAAATTCCTGCTCGCTTGCCGAACGCCGTTCGTACAGTTCCTTATATCTGGCGAATGTCTTTTCGGCGAGCTGCTTGTTGGCCTCGGCGGTCCGCACGCCGGCGTTCGCACTATCGACCGAACGGGCGACCTCGACCAGCGACGCCTGAGCTTCTTTCAATCCGGCCTGAGCCCTTGCCAGCTGTGTCTTGCTCTCGCTATTATCGATCTCTACCAGGACCTGGCCGCGCATAACTGTGTCGCCCTCGGCCGCCGGGAACGAGATGATGCGGCCCATGATGTTCGCCGACACCTGCGTCGTCGTTTTTGCCTTGACCGTTCCGGTCGCTTCGTAAAAATCCTCGATCGACGAACGCGAGACCTTTACGATCGCGACATTCTTTACCTCGGCCGACGCCGGAGTCGTCGTTTCCGGCGCTTTTTCCTTGCCGCATGATGCCGCAAGAAATGAAGCGATCACCGCCGCCGATATCAATGCAAATTTCGTTTTCATACCCTCACCTGTCTAGTAAAAGAGCCGCACATCGGTCAATTGTCCCGTCGCCAGCAGCAGCGAAGCATAAGACACGTAATACTCATATCGAGCCGTCAACAGGCTGTGCTTTGCCCGGACCAACGCCGATTCGGATCTGATCACTTCGTTAAATGTCGTCAGTCCCGACTTGTAGCGGTCCTTCACGATCCTGAGCGTCTCTTCTGCCTGCATGATGCTCTTGATCGAGACCTGTATCTTTGCCTTTGCCGTTTTGTGTTCCTGAAATGCCCGAACCACGCCGAGGCTTATTTGGTTAGCGAGCACCTGTCGCTCGCTATCGGCAAGAGTTTCAGCCTCAGCCGCCAGAGCTTTCCGCGTCTTTCGTGCGGCATCAAATAGTGTGTAGCTTAGGCTCACTCCGACCGTGTAGTCGGTGCTGCCGTTCGCGATATAGGGCGAGCTATATCCAAAATTGCCAAAGGCGTCGACCCGCGGCAGATCGAGATCCTTGACCGCTTTGGTCTGCCGCTGCGAATTCTTGATCGCGAGTTCCGAGCTGAGATAATCCGGCCGCTCGGCAAACGCCGTACGGATCAGCTCGGCCTGATCTCCGACGGGAAAGTACTTTTCCTGCAGATCGCCAATGATCTCGCGTTCAGTTTCAGGTTTGTCGCCGAGCAGCAGGTTGAGTCCGGCTCTGGTCACCGCCAGCCGGCTCGCGGCCTCGAGTTTTTGCTGGCCTGCATTCGCAAGCTCGACCTCTGCTGCGAAAAAGTCGGCGTCGGTCGTCATGCCGACATCAACCATATCCTTTGCCTTCTTGCGGTTTGCATCTGCCGATCGGACCGCTTCGTCGCTGACCTTGAGCAATTCTTTGCCAAGTACAGCTCCGTAAAAGTCGCGCACCACTTCAAACCGCAATTGCTGTCTGACGGCCTCCGACTGCAGTTCCGCCTGGATCCTCGCCGTTGACGCCATGTCGACGCGGGCCGTGGTCTGCCGCTGGTCAAAGAGCGGCATCTGTGCGCTGACGAGCGATCTGAAATTGGTAAGGGCGTTCGGCCTATTGAGAGAATCGATCGCAAAATTGGCAGTTCCGAACCGCCCTTGCTCGAGTAATGATCCAAACACAAAGACCGGATTGTTGCTGTTGATGATCGACTGAGTAAACTGGACAAGCGGTTTTCGGCCCGATTTTGCCTCATCGATCTTGAGGCCGGCGATCTTTAGACGGGATTCGGAAACCTTGGTCTGCGGGTTGTTTGCTAGTGCTTTGTCCACCGCGTCATCGAGTTCAAGTCTTGGGGCATCGATGCTCTGGGCCATTACTCCGGCCGCCGACGCGGCAAGCATGACCACGAGCACCGATAGATATGGCAATGACAGTAATGAGTTTAATTTTATAAGCTGAATAGGCATTGTGGCTCGCGGCTGACCGTTTTGATCAGGCTTCCTTCACACCGGCCATTTTCAGGATCGACATCATCGGACACCAGCCGGTGATCGCCGACTGTGCCAGGTTTAGCCCGACAAAGCCTGTAAAATAAAAGAAGTACGGACTCACCCAAAACCCGAGTACCACGCTAATAAATACAAACACTCCTGCGATAAGGTCGATCATTTTAGGTATTGTCATAATTTTACTCCGCTTCAGTAATCTAGTAGATAACTATATAGTAATATAGTATAATTAATTTATCCCTCAACGCAGGCTCGTGTCAAGGGCGGTTGGATAGAAACGGGAATAGATCAGAAAGGGTTATCTTGGCGGATTTGGCAGAGCCTATATAACTGGACAATAATATGGTGATAGATGGACCAAATGCCCGAAGCGGATTTGGCACGACAATAGGACTATTGATGAAAAATATTGATCTAACTGACGACGCGCTAGAGCTGATCGCCGAACGGTTTCGTATGCTGTCCGAGCCGATGCGGCTCCGTATTCTGAACACGCTCGGCGAAAACGAAATGTCGGTCACCGAGATCGTCGCAGCCACCGGTGCCAACCAAGCCAACATCTCCAAACACCTTTCTATCCTGCTTCAAACCGGGATCGTGTCCCGTCGCAAAGAAGGGCTGACAGCAAACTACCGAGTCGTCGACCCGTCAATTTTCGAGCTATGTGACCTCGTCTGTAACCGTTTGATCGACCACCACGAAACGCGGCAGAATATGCTTGCGAATACTGTCACACCCGATTAGGTAACCGTCGAGAATCCTCAGCCAGAGCCGAGATCCAATAAGCTCAACCCGCTCCGTGAATAGCGAAACACACCCATTTTCGGCGATTCAAACCGAAATAGATGTGTTCCCTATCGATCGAAATAACGTTGGCGAAGCGAACTAACGAACGAACGCATTTGGCACGGGCACGTCGCCCGTCTGCCCGAATTGTTGGATGAGCGTTCCGGCCGTCGATCGCTGAGCAAACCACGTTGAGCTTGATGGGCGGAAAACGGCGGCGTCGGTTTTGCCGTCGCCGTCGTAATCGCCCCGTGTGGGAAAATCACCGTTCGTGCCGAACGGGAAAGCATAGTACGACTGATCTTCACTTCTCAACACATACCAGTTGCCATCGGCCGGTCGCCAGATAGCAATGTCCGCCCTTCCTTCGTTGCCGGAGTCGCTCAGTGCCAGCGGCCGTTAAGTTTGGTGACCGGATCGGCGATCGACTGGAACCGAGCCAGTCGGACATGATCGGCGTTCTTGTAAGAAACCAGCGTCATCAGGCCGTATTCCAAAAGCAGGTCGCAGGCCCGATCAGTCAGCTGGACCTCGGCGCAGGGCGTATACACCGTCTCGCCGTCACGCTCATAAACATGAAGCGGAATGCGCTCGAGATCTTGCTTGAACCTGCCCCCGCCCATTTTCCAACCGAATTCGCTGTAGCTCTGTGCCAGCAGGGCTCCGCAGGCAAAGCCGGTGTTCGCCCACAGATATTCGTCGTGCGCGGGGGCATCCAAAAATTCCTCGAAAGAAAATCTCTCGAGCGGGTCGGTGTCCGCCCCGTACGGCAATCGGGCAAGGAAGCGCGGGATCGCGAGTCCAAGATACCCGGCCTCGGGGATCGAGCGGAGAGCGAACCAGAGCTTTCCGGCATCGGCGTCCGTCGACAGGTCCCAGCTTTTTGGGTCGGCGTTTTCGTGCAGCGAACGCACCCCCAAAACGTCCGGCCGCATATGCGAAACGAACGGCGCTCCGGCGGCCGCCGAGATCTTCGCGATCCGGACGAGCGTCGCTACGTCGTCGACATTAGGCAGGAAATCGTATCCGCCGATCGTGACGGCCCACGGCTGTCCGCCAGACGTTTCGATCGCATCGGTGACCAGCGTTTTGTAAAGCTCCGTGCCGGAAAGATCCGTGACGGAGCCGAGGCTGTCCGATAGTTCCGCTTTCGTCACATCGAGAATATGGATCGAAAGGTCCGAATCGGTCTCCGTCCGTCGGACCAAGAAAAAGAGGCCCCGCCACGCCGCTTCGAAAGCCTGGAACCTGTGGTCGTGCAGTATCTTTCGCATCAGCATGCCGGTCGCACCGTCGACGGCAGCGACGAGTTTTGCCTGTTCGTCCTCATCGACCCTGACCAGAAACGGGCGGACGAGATCGGCGATAAGCGCATTGAGTTCGCCCGACTCGCTCGCACGCGAGCGCACGGGAACCGCCCCGCCGCCAGGATGAGCGAGGATCTGGCCAAGCAGGTCTTGCGGTGCGTCGGACGACGCGGCACCGGCGGTATCGGACACGTCTGTCTCGGCCGCAGGCAGTCCGGCGTCGGGGAACCAAGACCGCACCTCACGGGCGGCCTCATAAAACGTGTCATCGCTTTTGAGCCGACGCCTCAGGTCCCGCAGATCCGAAAACAGAGGGACTTGATCGAAGATCCGGTCAGGATGAAAATCCTCCAGCTCGCTGAAGCGTAGCTCGATCGGATCGGAGCCTTCGCCGTGGATGTGCAGCTTGAGCGAAGCGCCGAACCGGTCCATCACCGCGTCAAAATTATCGCGATCGACCGTGACGGGACCGCGCGAGGCCAGATCAGGCCTCGCGGCATCGCCGCTCCAGTCGCCAAGCACAAGCAAGCGGAACGGCGGTTCGTTGACGATACCGCCGCGGTCGCGTTCCATCGTAAATTCCATCTGCAGATCGCCGTCAGAAGTTGCCATATCGTTGTCCCCCGCCATTGGTGTCTTTTGAAAACACTATTATTCTTTTGCAGTTAAAAGTCAACGAAAATGCCCTTCGAGCCCATCATTTTGCCGAAACAGAACTGGGGTCGCGAATAACATCCGCCGCGGCGGCATGTTACCCTTTTGCGCTTATTCATTGGGCCATAGAAGATCACTAGCCGTTGATCACAGGGTCATATCTTATTTAGCGTATTTCAATTGTGATCAACAGGCTGTAGGTTCGAGACTTATCACCGGCTCCAGTAAATGTAAAGGTTTCAGCTTATTCGGCTGAAGCCTTTTTGTGTAGTGTAGCGAGAAATGAAGGACTACGTGTCAAAAGCGATGGATCTGGGGCGATTCGAGGGTTGACAATATCCGCAGATCGCAACGATGGCGCACGTTGCACAAGATAACCGCATTTCTGAAATTCACACTTGAATATCACTTTACTGACTATCAGAAAAAAGTTTCATAAAATTGGATTAATGTGTATCATAGGCGCTGAATTCGCCGCATAAGTAATTCGCAATGTCTCTCAGAGACTTCCTTTCGAGGTTACCGTGATCAAATACACTTGAATCACGAGGGCCTCGGTGTGTCTGGCTCCAGACGAGTAAGAAAATGAATGAAACGAACTCTAATAGTTGACCGCTTCAATCCTCCAACCATGGTTGGGACCGCTCAATTCTATTCTCATAATTATTGTCATCCTTTAATACCCATTCTGATCATTATCAATGGGATCTCTGCCATTCTGAACAAAAATGACTTCGTCAGACTTATTGTTAACAGGTTGTTTCGATATCGGCAGCTTCGAGAAATCCGCGTCTTGTGGATAAGTGAGCAATTTCACTACCGCCAGTCACTTTTTTGTATTCGTAAAACCTTGGATTAAAGACCCATCCACAATTCTCTAAAAGTACTTTTTTGCTTCCATTGAGGAATACGATCATATGAAACGCACCCCAAATGTAGCCGAAGGATTCAATAGTTCTACATCGGCGGACGATTTGATTGTCAAGACTCTTGCTAAGTTGGATACGGTTGCAATGGGTATTTCATTAGGCGCGCTTATCGGATTGGGTATTTTTATTCTGACAAATGTGTTGATTTTAAAGGGTGGTAGCGTGGTCGGCCCAAACCTCTCATTGTTAAATCAGTATTTTATCGGCTACGACGTAACATATAGCGGGAGTTTGATCGGATTGATCTATGGATTTATTTCGGGATTCATCTTGGGGTTCCTGATCGCTTTTTTGCGAAACACGATCGTCAAGATATATCTCTATTTCTTGAAGCTAAAAGGAAGTCTGTCCGTAATGAACGATTACATCGATAACCCATAAGCCTTAAGGCCATTTCTAATGAGCGAAACCACAAAAAAGAAAGTAGTCATTATTGGAGCCGGTCCTGCCGGCCTTACGGCAGCCTACGAACTTTGTAAGGAGGGGGTCCAATCGGTAGTTCTTGAAAAAGACAACGTGGTCGGCGGGATTTCGCGGACAGTTAATTACAAGGGATACTTATTTGATATTGGAGGTCACAGATTTTTTACAAAGGTCAGAGCTGTCGATGCAATGTGGCGAGAGGTTTTGGGAGAACGGAAATTCCTGAGGCGGGGACGCCTCTCTCGTATTTACTATAATAAAAAGTTTTTCCATTATCCTTTAAAGGCAACCAATGCCCTGCTCGGTTTGGGTATATGGAATTGCTTTATGATGGTTAGCAGTTACGGCAGAGCTCAGTTATTTCCTATTAAGCACGAACGTTCGTTTGAAGATTGGATCTGTAACCGATTTGGTAAACGGTTGTACCTTACATTTTTCAAAACTTACACGGAAAAAGTATGGGGTATTCCGTGCAACGAGATATCGGCTGATTGGGCAGCCCAACGCATTAAAGGATTGTCCTTGATTGCCACAATCAAAAACGCACTATTGTCCGCCCAACCGCAAAACAAGAGTGATGTCATTAAAACCTTGATCGACGCCTTCGATTATCCCGAAAAAGGCCCCGGCCAAATGTGGGAATTGGTCGCACAAAGAATTCAGGAGAAAGGCAGCACTCTCAAAATGAAATCGAGTGTTGAGAAGATCGTTTGGCGAAAAGGTAACGTTACGGCTCTGGAGATCGAAGTTGACGGCAGAAGAGAAATAGTCGCTGGCACCGACTTCATAAGCAGCATGCCGATGCAAGAGTTGGTCCGCAAAATGGACCCGCCGCCGCCGGTCGAGGTCCGTGCCGCGGCGGAGAATCTAGGCTATCGTGATTTCTTGACCGTGTCTTTGGTTATCAACAAAGCAGATCTTTTCAAAGATAATTGGATCTATATTCACGATCCGGATGTTAAAGTCGGAAGGATCCAAAATTTTAAGAACTGGAGCCCGCAAATGGTGCCCGACCCAAACAAAACTTGTTTGGGGTTAGAATATTTTTGCTTCGAAGGCGATGGTTTATGGACGACTTCGGATGAAGATCTTCTTAGCTTGGGAGCAAAGGAATTGGGCCTTTTAGGTTTGGCTGACCCGAAGGACGTAGAAGACGGAGCGGTCGTCCGAATGCCCAAGGCATATCCGGTATACGACGGAGTTTATGCGGAGGCCGTTGAGACGATTCGTGAATTTTTGGCGGGACTCGGTAATTTATATCTAGTGGGCCGGAACGGAATGCATAGATATAATAATCAGGATCATTCGATGCTGACGGCAATGCTATCCGTTAAAAATATTCTTGGAGCAAATTATGACGTTTGGGAAGTGAATGTAGATAATGAGTATCATGAGGAAATTAAGGTGGGAGAAAAAACTGAATCTTCTTTGCTGGGGTCCACGCAGCCTTTAGTTCCCAAGAGAGTAGTTTAGAACAAAATGACATTGTACGATGAAGCAGATAGCGCTTACGCACCCATGGATCAAAACGAAATAGCCGAAGAGGAGATTATCCGACGTGCCGTATTGCGGCTAAATGGGAACATTCTTGGTTTTGTTCTGGGCACAGTCGCGGCCTTGGTTATATTTGGTGCAACAAATTGGCTTGTTCTAAAAGGGGGCGAGGTGGTCGGGCCACATCTTGGTTTGCTTGGTCAGTTCTTTATTGGTTATTCGGTTTCTTTCGCGGGGAGCCTTATCGGTGCCCTTTACGGATTTCTGACAGGCTATCTAAGCGGTCTCTTCGTCGGATGGGTTTATAACACCGTTCTTTTCTTTAGAAGACGTTAAAATCACGTTTCGCGAGGATAAATTGTGGTTGCCGACTCCCATAAAATACTCGTTCTTTCCCGGAATTACCCAAACAGTGCGACGCCAATTCTCGGGTTATGGGTTGAAGGGTTTGTAAATCATGTTTCGAAAATTTGTGAACTGAAAGTTATAGCCCCCACACCATATTGTCCGCCCATTCCAGGTCTTAGCGAATTTACAAAATTCCGGTCCGTTGTAAGAAAGCAAAACGTGAACGGAGTTGATATATTTCACCCTAGACTTATTACCGGGCCCGGTTATTCGACCTACAATTTTGAAGGAAGTTTATATTACTGGAGTATACGCCGCGAAGTGGACCGTTTACGCGAAGAGTTTCCGTTCGATCTAATTCATGCCAACTTTGGTTATCCGGACGGTGTTGTCGCGGCAAACCTAGCAGCGCGTTACAACGTGCCGTTCATTATTACGGAGCATGCATCTTGGTTACCCTGGATGAACAACTATCCACAAGCCCGACGACGTGCTGTCTGGGCTGCAAGTCGATGCTCTTTTCACATTGCCGTAAGTAATTTTGCCCGCCGAACGATCGTCCATTTTACGGGCGAATCAAAAAAGCTAAAGGTTGTTCCGAACGGTGTCGATGTCAGCATTTTTAAGCCCTTACGCTCTGGCGAACAGCCGAATCCAAATCAAATTCTTTACGTCGGTTTTATGCGCCACGTTAAGGGAATTGATGTTTTGCTTCAGGCAATGAGTCGTGTAACGAATCAAAATCCGGACTTAAAGCTTGTACTTGTCGGCGGTGGCGTGTACCGGCACTCAAAGTCGCAGGAAATAGAATTACACGAGATGGCGGTAAAGCTCGGCTTGGAAAAAAACGTCGAATTCGTTGGAATAAAAACCCCTTCGGAAGTCGCTCAATACATGCGTGAAAGTGCGTTGTTGGTTCTTCCAAGCCGAACGGAAACCTTCGGTGCAGTTTTGATCGAAGCCTTAGCATGCGGCACCCCCGTGGTTGCAACCAGATGTGGTGGAACCGAGGACATAGTAAATGACAAGGTTGGAAAGCTCGTCCCTAGCGAAGACCCTGAGGCATTGGCAGAGGCCATCGTTGAAATCGCAACGCAACGCCAGAATTTCGATCCGGAGGTACTTCGCGATTATGCATTAAACAATTTCGCGTGGGAACAGATCGCACGCCAAACGATGGACCTCTACAGCGACGCGATAAATACTAACGAAATTAAATCGAAGGGGAATGGATGAAATTTACCAAAACTTTTGTAATTAACCCGCCCAGTCCGATAGGTTTTGTTTCCAACAAGGATTCGATGGGTGGATTTGGCCAACTTTTCCCACTCGGTGCTACTCCCTTTCCACCGCTTGATTTAATTTACCTTGCCAGCTATTTGGTTGAAAAGAATTACCCGATGGAGGTTTTTGAATGTCTCGCCCATGAGCTGAGTAAAGAGCAATTGACGAAAGCAATTTGGGAACTAAGCGAATCTGAAAGTGCCCCGCTTGTTATTGTCCGCACTTCGGCACCCACCCTAGATTGGGACTTAGGCGTGTGCGGCGAAATTAAGGAAAGGGTACCGCATGCTCGGTTCGGAATATACGGCTCGGTCGTACCTAAAGTTTTAACCCGTATTCAAACAGAAGATTTTATCGATTACATCATCAAAGGTGATCCGGACGAAACCGTTGAGGCCCTGCTTGAGGGAAGGGCCGAAAGCGAGATCAGCGGACTTCTGTTTCGTCAGGAAAAAGAATGGGTCGAGAATGCCACACAGCCGTTTATTCGGGAACTGGACAAACTTCCGTTTCCGAAGTGGGAATTATTGCCCTACGAAAAATATCGAATTCCGAAATCTTCAACCAGTGCGGAAACGGCATTCCTGCCGATATGGTCGTCACGGGGTTGCCCGATCGGATGCAATTACTGTCCTTATCCGGTCGGTCAGGGACTTCCGTGGCGTTATCGATCGGCGGAGAATGTTGTCGAAGAGATCGAGCATTTGGTAAATGATCTCGGTATTAAATATATACTTTTCCGTGATCCGATGTTTTCGCTCAACCAGAAAAGAGTCATGAAAATTTGCGAAGAGATCAACTTGCGTGGAATAAAGGTAAGCTGGCGCTGCGAAACGCGGATCGATTTTCTAACCGAGGAAACACTGCGGGCGATGGCGGCGGCAGGCTGCGAAGGTATAAATTTCGGTGTGGAAAGTTCGGATGTTGAAATTCAAATCGGAGTTGGGCGAAGGCCGATTGAACCTGAACAGATCGCATCCCATTTTGCACTTTGCCGCGAACTTGGAATCAAGACTTTCGGCTTTTTTATCATCGGGTTGCCAGGCGATACGGTCGAGACAATTTTCAAAACAATCGATTTTGCCGTTAAAATTAAGCCGTATTGGGTTCAATTCACTGCCGCTACGCCGTTTATCGGAACAAAGCTGCGCGATTGGGCAATCGAACAAGGGCTTGCTGAAAAAGACGAGTATGCCTATATCAGCAGCCACGAAGCGACGATGGGCAACGAAAACCTTTCCGTATCACAAGTCAATCATCTTCATCGAATCGCGCAGACCGTGCAAAACTATTTGATGAACCGAAGAGGGATTCTTAAAACCACCGGCCAGCATTCGGTGATGTACCGTGTCGCGCAAAGTGCGGCGGACTACGGATGCAATATGGCAGCGCGAACGATCATTTTCGGAGCAAAGACCTGGTTTACTCATAGCACGGCATACCGCCATCCCACGGAACGAACCGTTTAATCTCAATATCAAAATGAACGCCTTAGTGACCGGAGCGACCGGCTTTTTGGGTTCACATTTATGCCGCCGTCTGGTTAGGGACGGTTTCAATGTGACAATTTTAAGTCGTCCGAGCTCAAATACAAGAGCTCTAGGCGACCTAGCCTTCACTAATAAGATCGGAGATATAACGGACGCGAAATCGGTTCGAGAGGCCGTCGAAGGCAAGGATTTCGTATTCCACGCTGCAGCGCATGGAGCATACTGGGGACGGGATAGGGCAATTCAAAACGAGATCAACATTCACGGAACAAGAAATGTTGCCGAAGCGAGTCGATTCGCCGGTGTTAAAAAGCTCGTTCACGTCAGTTCGATGTCAGCCATCGGAATTCCTGAAAATGCAGAAGCACCGGCGGACGAGAATTTCCATTTTAATCTGGAAGGCTCGCCACTGAACTACCATATCTCAAAAAAACGCGGCGAGGAAATGGTGCTGGAGTCGGCCTCCAAAGGTCTGGAAGCCGTTATCGTCAATCCGTGTTCGATCTGGGGACAGCACGGCCGGCAATACCGGCTCGAGGAATTTGTGCAGAAAGTTCGGCAAACTCGCGTCGTACCGTATTTCACTGGCGGCACTTGTGTTGTTCATGTCGAAGACGTTGTTGACGGGATTATGGCGGCAGCGATTCGCGGCAAAACCGGCGAGCGGTATATTCTCGGCGGCGACAATTTTACCTTTCGGGAAATTGCCGAATCGGCCGCCCGGCAACTGGAACTTCGACGCACTTTCGTTCCCTTACCAAACGCTATGACATGGCTTGCAGCTTCGATTTTGGAATCGGCCGCGCTTCTTACGCATCGCCGCCCCCGAATTTCCTTTGTCACGCACTACTGTGCCGGCCGCTTTCACTATTACGATTCAAGTAAGGCCAAAACCGAGCTGGATTATTCGCCAAGGAAATTTGAGCCGATCCTCGATGAGTGTATTTCGTTTATCACTTCTCGCGAAGCGGGCGCCACGCCGACGGATGGGGCGGCACTTAACGTAAAATAATGGTCCAGGCGAGCTTCGACGAGTCACCTTTGGTATCGATCATTGTACCCGTTTTCAACGGTGAGAAATATCTCCGCGAAAGCCTGGATTCTATTGTCAGTCAGACATATTCCAATGTCGAGATCCTGGTGATGGACGATGCCTCGACCGATTCAACGCCGGAGATCATTGAGAGTTACAGCCCTAAACTTCGTCATATTCGTCAGCCCGAAAATAAAGGGCAATTTGCAAACGTAAACGACGGCCTGGTACTGGCAAATGGTGAATACATATGTATCTACCACGCTGATGACATTTATGATCCGCGAATCGTGGAGGCCGGAGTCGAATTCATGAGGAAACATCCGGAAGCCGGTGCCGTCTTTTGCTACGATATTTTTGTAAATGCCGAGGGCCGCGAGTACGGTCGGCTGAAAGTCCCAATAGAATTCCAGATGAAGGAAGTTCTTGACTATCCAACCCTTCTGAATGGTATGTTGACCTACAAGAATAGGTTTCTGCCCACGCCCGGAGCGATGGTACGCGCAATTGCCTACAGAGAATTGGGTGATTTTCGCAGTGAAGAATTTGGAATTGCATCCGATATGGAAATGTGGTTGCGAATTGCCCGAAAATATCCGATCGGGATCTTGCACGAGTACCTTTTTTCATACCGGCATGGACACGAGAATTCTTCACAGGTTTATTATCGGGTCCGAACTGAAGAAGAAAGAAGTTTCTTGATACTTGACGATCATTTGGCGGGCAATGCAAGCAGCCTCGCGACACCAAATGCTCTGGTTGCTCACGAGGCTCACCGCGCCGAAGACCGCATAATGGTTGCCATTAACCATTACATCCTGGGGAGGAATAAGGAGGCTCGTGCTGTCTTAGGCAAAGTAAGGATTAGTCAAATATTCGGAAGTCCCATGGTTCAGCGCGTTCGGCTTTTGATATTGCTCTTTGTCATTCGAATTCTGCTGCGAATTCCGCGTATACCATATTTTGCAAGTATCTTTTACCGGCGTTGGCATGTAAAGACATACCCGGTGTACTAGGCATTAAATATATTATATGGACGAACCGGGAAAGGTGGCACTTTACGTTGACCCACCATCGCATCACTATCTCGACAACAAGCTATTTACCGTCGATGAAACCAGGCTGAACGGAGACGGGTTGCAAGAGCCTTATGTTTTCTTGCGCGAGTATCTGAAAAATAAGGGAGTAGAAGTCAATACCATAGATCGATTGCCGGAGAATGCCAACGGCAAAAAGAATGTCTACATTTCGTTCGGCATTTTATCCAATTATCAGAAGCTTGCAGCGCGCAACGACGTGATTTTGAGCGGCTATTTCGCATTTGAATGTCCGATCGTCGAGCCTCGAAACTATGAGAGACTAAAAGCCGCTCGGCACTTTTTTAAGAGAATATTCACATGGAGCGACAATTCTTCCCTCGAACGATTTGTTGGGCAACCTCTTGATTACGATCATTTTCTTTTGCCGCAGTCTTTCGATGAGGTTCACGAAGATATTTGGATGAACACCGATCGAAAGTTTTTAGTTATGATAAACGCCAATAAATTGCCACGCGTTTATCATCAGGAGCTTTATACCGAAAGGATGAAGGCCGTCGAATTTTTTAGCCGTACGGATGAGATCGATCTTTTTGGCAAGGGTTGGGACAAGCCTTCAATTCGAGTTGGGATTACCCGCGTGCCGTTCACATTTCGCCGCTGGCATTATCAATTTTTGACCTATTGGCAAAAACTGCGTCCCGAACCTTTGCTGGTTGCCGCGCGAAAGGCATACCGCGGCGTTGCTCAGTCAAAATCAAGCACTTTAGGAGATTATACGTTTGCCCTTTGCTTCGAAAACTCGATAATGAAGGGCTGGATCACGGAGAAGCTCTTCGATTGCTTTTACTCCGGAACGGTACCGGTTTATTGGGGCGCTCCCGAGATAACCGATTACGTTCCGGAAGATTGCTTTATTGATATGCGCAAATTCTCGAATTACGCAGAGCTGGGGACGTTTCTTAAATCTCTAACAACTGAACAAATTGCTGACTATAAAGAAAACGCCCGAGACTATTTAGGCTCCGAAAAGTTCAGGCTCTTCAGTAAGGAAACATTTGCCGAATTGATCCAGAACGTTATCGAGCAGGATTCTGGAGTCAGCCTTTAGATGCTTAGAGCTATTCTCACTATAGGCTCAATTCAGATTGTAGCCATTGCCATTCAGTTTATCCGGACAAAAGTAGTGGCTGTTATGCTGGGGCCTGAAGGTGTCGGAGTCGTCAGCACGATCGATCAGATCGTCCAGTTTGCCGCCTTTGCGACGGCGCTTAGCATTCCACTCGCATCGATTAAATTTCTGTCAAAGGCTCACAGCGAAGGTCACGAATCGTTTAAGCGTTTTTACACCGGCTTTTTCAATTTGCTGGCGGTGCTTTCGGTCGTAGGAACGGCTTTGACAGTTGGGCTTGTGTATCTCCGGCCGCAAACATTCGGGGCGGAAGTTGAGAAGTACTGGATCTATTTGTTGATCGCTCTATGTTCTCTCCCAACGCTCGTTTTGGCCGGGTTTTTTAGTAATGTTTTTGCTGCTGCCCAGAATTACCGTGTCTCGGCGGGGCTTGCCGTTTTATCGAATGCCGCAACGACCGTCGCAATAATAATCGGGCTCTTTGCGGCCGGCATTCTCGGTCTCTTTATCGGTGGTTCTCTTGCGAGTATTTTATTAACCTTTGGCATCACCATTTATTTATCAAAAAAAATGGATCTGCCACTTTTTTCGACGGGCTCAGGCGTTTTGAGTGACCTCCGCCAAACACCGAACATCGTTTCATTTGCAGCGATGCTCTATTTCGGGTCTATCAGCTATTCCTTTTCATTACTTGTGGCCCGATATGCGGTTCTTTCAAATTTTGGCGAAGCCGAGACCGGCTTGCTGCAAGGTGCACTAGTACTGTCAGTAGCGATAGGAATGGTATTGAATCCTGCGAACGGTCTGTATTTGACACCGATGATGAATCGAAACATCGAAGAGCCGGCGAAGATCAAACAGGCGAACGAATTTCAGCGAAAAATGATACTGATTTTGGTTTTGGTGTCATTGCCGGTGGTCATGTTTCCCCAGTTGATGCTGACGATCTTGTTTTCAACGAAATTCGCTTCTGTCGGCCATCTGGTTTTTTTCTTTATCATCGGGCAATTTGTCACGCAGCTTGCCGGCGTTCATCAGGCGCTGATGATCGGGACCGACGATTTCAAGGCCCAAACACTGATCGTCACCGTCGGACAGATCGGGTTTGCCATAATGGCATGGCTTTTAGTTCCGGTTTACGGCATTCAAGGTGTTGCTTTCGGCTCTATTATTTCGAGTTTGGCTATTTTTCTCACGAGTCTTTTGCGGCTTAAGCTAAAGCTCGGATACCGCGTTCCGAAAAATTTGGCCTGGTTATTCGGTTACACGCTAGCAATTCTGGTTTTGACCGGTTGGGTTTGCAGTCAGATCAACGAATCGGATATTTCCTTCGCGGCGGCAAAACTAACGTTCTATGCCTTGTTTGTGATCAGCCTTTTGTTCTTTCTAAGCGGCGAAGAACGGACTGCGATATACGGTTTGCGAAATAAAATCTCATTCGGCCGGTAAGGTAAATAATGATCTTGGGAGTCAATGGAATTCGTCTGGCAGTAGATCGCTCGGGCGTGGCCCGCTGTATCGAGGCACTTTTGCGCTGCTTCGGCGAACTTAAGCACCCTTTCAGTGAAATTCGGGTTTATACGCCCGAACCGCTCGACAAGGATATTTTTCTTCCGTCGAATGCGGTGAATGTCGTCCTGCCTTCGCCGTTTCCTCGTGCCGGCTGGGAGCAAATCACGTTGGCAAAAGCACACGGCAGCAAGAATTTACTTTTGTGTCCGAGCTATGTAAGTCCATTGCTGGCGCGATGTCCCACGTTTTTGATCCATCATGGATCTTACGAAGGCTTTCCGCAGGCATTTGACTGGTGGACGCTGAATAAAGCGCGAGCGATCTATAGCATGAGTGCGAAGCGGGCGACCGCACTTTCGACAGTCAGCGAATACAGTAAACGCGACATGGT
Organism: uncultured Chloracidobacterium sp.; assembly: GCA_964625555.1. Lineage (GTDB taxonomy): Bacteria > Acidobacteriota > Blastocatellia > Pyrinomonadales > Pyrinomonadaceae > OLB17. The sequence goes on along the minus strand of CAZVDM010000055.1, from coordinate 4,065 downwards.
GAAATTCTATGGCATCAGCGCCGATAAAATTAACGTTGTTCCTGAAGGTGTAGATACAAATGTTTTTCGCCCTATCAATGACACGGAGAGGCTTTCCAAATGGCGGACGAAGGCTTTCGGCGAAGACGTTCCTTTTATTGCATATGTCGGAAAACCGACCGAGCGACGCAACCTTTCTGCCTTGATTAGGGCCTTTGCGGAGTTAAAAAAGGACGGATATCCGCAAAAATTGCTTATCGCCGGGGCATCGTTGCCGGGGACTTCACCGTTTCGCAGAGTTATTGAAGAATTAAACCTTCAAAGTGAGGTCTTCGTTCTCGACTACGTAACGCACGAAGAAATGCCAATGGTTTACAACGCCGCGAATTTGCTTATTTACCCGTCATCTTACGAAGGTTTTGGCATGCCCGTTCTCGAGGCCATGGCTTGCGGCACTCCCGTGATCGCCCTTGATAACACGGCTTTTCCCGAATTTGCTGGCGGTATTGCGCATTTGCTTAAAGACGCGGAAATCAAGACGTTGAAAGAAGGAATAACGGCAGTTTTGGGTGATGAAGCGTGGCAGCGGCAGATGGTCGAGGACGGACCTAAACGCGCTGCCGAGTACGATTGGCGAATTTTGACTCGAAAATATCTCGACCTCATGACGCCGCTGGCAAATTAGCGATCCGATGAAAACAATTGAAGCGGAAAAGTTTAAGACGCTCGATGCGACGAGCTATGATGCAGTCACGGAGCAGTTCGATCATTTTACCGAGCGGCTGTCGAGCCCGCTTGCCAAGCGAATGGTCGAATTCGCCAACATCAAGCCGTCGGATCACGTGCTCGACATTGGAACGGGATCCGGCGTTGTTGCTTTGCGGGCAGCACAGGAAATCGGGGACGGCGGATCGGTTTGCGGCATAGATCTATCTCAAGGAATGCTCGAGACGGCCGCCGCGAAGGCCGAAAGGCTCGGGCTTGAGTCGAATGTCGCATTTCGCCGAATGGACGCCGAGAGACTGGAATTTGCTGGGGCTACGTTTGATGTCGCGGTATCGCTATTTGCCTTGCTGCATTTCCCCGATCCACTGTCAGCGTTGAAAGAAATTTATCGCGTAACAAAGCCTGGCGGAAGAATTGTCGTGGCAGTCGGCAGCAGACCGCCGCTGATGTCGTTTTCCGGGTTGAAGCATCGCATGAGGGTTCTCCCCGACATGCTGCGTCGCTTACAGGACAAGCAACTCGTCGCACCCGGTTTTTTGGATTCGATGGTCGACCGTCATCTTTCGACGCGCTCCGAACCCGAAGAATCACATTTGGCGAGTCATTCGCACAACCGGACGCGGGGAATTTCATCACTGGTGCATTCCGCGGGTTTCGACGTTTTGCAGACCCACTGGCAAGGTCATCAGGCGAAATTGAACACGCCGGAAGAGTTTTGGGAAATACAGCGTACATTTTCGAGTATCGCACGTAAACGTCTATCCGCCGCGCCGGCGGAAAAGATCGAAGTACTGCGGACGGACTTTTTGAAACGATGCCGTGCCGTCCAATCACGCGGCGGCAGCCTTGTTTATCCGTTCGCTGCTTTTTATGTTGTGGCTCAGAAACCAAAATAATTCATAGCTCTAATTTGAGTTTTCGTCGACATAGTGAGAAACAATAAGAAGCTCCGTATCGCGATCATCGGGCTCGGAGCGGTCACGCGAAACATACATCTTCCAGCCTACAAAAGTCTTTCGGCGAAAGTAGAGATCGTTGCGGGATGTGACACAGAGGACACCGCCCGGCGAACGGCACATGAAAAGTTAGGCGTTCCGGCAGTTTTTGACGATCCTTTGGAGATGATCGAACAAACAGCTCCGGACATCGTCTCGATCTGCACTCCGCCGAAGTTCCATGTAGAGCAAAGCCTGATGGCCCTGGAAAATGGATGTCATGTATTCTGCGAAAAACCGCTTGCAGAAAGCTTGCGGGATGCCGATAAATTGGTAGATTCAGCAGCGAAAGCCGACCGGCACGTTGTTGTCAATAATCAGTTTCCTTACATGAATATCCACTTGGCGGCAAAGGAGTTAATCGGCAAGCCGGAATTTGGAAAATTGCTATTTTTACAAGCGTGGCAAGTCTTTCATCCAGACGAAATAACCGAAGCTGATTGGCGCGGCCGCTTGCCGCGGCGCTTGTGTTTTGAGTTTGGTATTCATGTATTCTCGCTCGCCAGATTCTTTTTTGATGACGAGCCGGTCTCGATTTCGGCACACATGCCGAATCCGCTTTCAAAATTTCGTTCGGATGCCCTGAACCTAATTACGCTGGAATTTGCTGACGGCCGAGCTGCCTCGATCATATTGAATCGGCTGAGCAACGCGCCGGAGCGTTATCTCGATATGCGGCTCGACGGCGAATATGCATCGGTGCATACTTCAATCGGCGGCGAGGTTCGTTTTGAAGCCGGTCTGCACACGCGTCAGAGAAGTCCATTTTTCGGCTTAAATCTTGTAAAGGGCGGCAAAGCGGTTTTACAGAACGGAACTAAATCGAAAATCATTGCAAAAGACGGCATCAATCCGTTTGCTTCATCGACGGCGCATCATTTTAATAATTTTGTTGACGCAATAAGAATCGGCGGGATCCCGCCAGGAACAGCAGGGGATAATCGAAAAACGCTCGCATTGGTTTTCGCGGCGTATGACGCCGCTGAAGCGCGCCAAACAGTTTACATGAAAGATTATCAAAAAGTACCAACAAATGAGCTTGCTTCTAAATCAACGGATTGAGATGAGATCACGTCTTGCAGAGTTGGTTGAAGCTGGGCCAGTTTTGGCGAAAAAGGCGACCGGTGAGAAAATTCGCGTCGGTATCGTTGGTGCCGGCTTGATGGGCCGCTGGCACGCTCAAGCAGCAAGAAACGCCGGCGGAAGGGTTGTCGCGATCGCGGATCGAGACATAAGAATTGCAGCTCGTTTAGTCAGTAAATTTTCCCATGCCGAGGATTTTGGCAGCTTGGAGGAAATGATCAATCGGAAATCGCTTGACGTTTTGCACGTTTGCACGCCTCTTTCCAGTCATCGAACGATTGCAGAATCCGCTATTAAAGCTGGAATTAATTTAATGGTCGAAAAGCCTCTTGCCCAAACAGCATCCGAAACGATTCGTCTTTACGGCTTGGCCTCAGACTTCAACGTGCAGCTTTGTCCGGTTCATCAATTTGCTTTTCAGCCCGGAGTGGTGAAGGCGAGAAAATTGTTACCGAGAATCGGCAAAATCGTACATATGCACGTAAACATCTGCTCAGCTGGCGGCGAAGGTTTCGCAGCCGATCAACTAAATGTAATTGCAGTAGATATTTTGCCGCATCCTCTATCGCTATTTCAAACAGTTTTGAACACTCCTCTATCGGACGAAAACTGGGAAGTTTCTCGCCCTCGCGACGGAGAACTTCGTGTGGAGGGTTATGATAGTGACACCTCGTTTTCAATTTTCATTAGTATGACTGCACGGCCGACAAATAACTTCTTAAAGATATTTGGAACAATGGGAACGATCAGTGTCGATCTATTTCACGGGTTCGCTGTGATTGAAAATGGAAAAGTCTCGAAAATGCGAAAAATCCTGCATCCCTTCGATTTAGCAATTAGAAGTTTTTCTGGAGCCACAATGAATCTAACGCGGAGGGCCGTCCAGTATGAAGTAGCATACCCCGGGCTTCGCCAGCTGGTCGGCGCCTTTTATAAGTCGCTCCGTGAAGGCACAGAACCTGCCATCACACCCAGCCAGGCGATTAACGTTGCGAAGATTCGGGATGTTTTGATAACTCGCTCGCAAATCACCAAAAGGGAACAAATTGAGAGTTGTGGTTCAAGATGAGTGATTCCCCGCTCGTCAAAAACGACAGACTTTCGGTTGTACTCGCTTCTCAAAATGCTGTTAATAGCGTTGCTGATTGTTTGAAGGAAATTGAAGATCAAGGTGTCGATAACGCTATCGAAATCATAGTGGTCGACAATTCGAACGACGGAACACAAGATCTTATCGCCCGCGATTTTCCTAACGTAAGACTCGTGCGAGCTCCGATCGACA
>CAZVDM010000054.1:7131-20511 GCA_964625555.1 uncultured Chloracidobacterium sp. | reverse complement strand
GGCCCTGCACGAATACAATCAGAAGATCCTTGCTGACGATCGAGTGGAAAACATCCTCCTGCCGATCCGTGACGGTCTGATGGTTTCAAGGAAGATATAGCGGCATTGGTGTCAGCTCAATTCGGCGACTCACCCAAAAGTATGAGGATTTGGTAGCCGTAATTGCCGATGTAGGTCGCAGGCAAAGGTTGTAATCTCTTCATATAGACCGGCACCGATCGTGTCGATTTGAGGAGAAATTATGAAAGCGAAAATGTCTGCAGTTATGAAAAAGGTTGAAAAGATAGTCGCCCCGCCGCCTAAGCATTGGGTCGGCGACGGATTTAACGTGCATGGATTTTTCCCGCACGGGCCGTTGACGGGCGAGCGGATGAGTCCGTTCTTTCTGCTTGATTATGGATCGTTGACCGATTTTCCGCCACGCGAAGAGCCATTTGGCGTCGGGCCGCATCCGCATCGCGGATTTGAGACCGTGACGATAGCCTATAAAGGAAAGGTCGAGCATCACGACAGCCGCGGTAACGGCGGCATCATTGGTGAGGGCGACGTTCAGTGGATGACGGCCGGCAGCGGCTTGCTGCACAAGGAGTATCACGAAAAGGAGTCCAACCGGATCGGCGGGCCGTTTCAGATGGTGCAGCTTTGGGTCAATCTACCCGCAAAAGACAAGATGACCGAGCCTAAATATCAGGCCGTCACAAACGCTGAAATGGGCCGCGTAAGTTTGCCGAAGGGCGGTGAGGTCGAAATTATCGCGGGCGAATTTGAGGGCGTGAAGGGCCCGGCAACAACATTCTCGCCGGTTCATCTTTACAACCTAAAGATGAAAAAAGGCGAAAAGGCGGAGCTTGATTATCCGGAAGGTTATACGACAGCGATACTGGCTATCGAAGGCTCGGCAATGTTCAACGGAACCGACACACTGCCGACCAACAATCTTGCCTTATTCGAACGCGACGGTGAACATATCACGGTTGACTCGGTCGAAGACAGCATTCTTCTGGTAATGAGCGGCAAACCGCTGAACGAACCGATCGCTCAGTACGGCCCGTTCCTAATGAACACCAAAGAAGAGATCGCACAGGCAATGCGTGATTACCAGATGGGGAAATTCGGACACTTAGATTGAGAATTTGGGCCGCTTCGGCGGCCTTATTTCTTTATGCTCGCGAGCAATTTACCGAGGAAATCATTGATCCTGTTATTTTCGATCCAACGGACGACGACGACCAGATCATTTTCCGGATCGACGTAAATGATATTGGATCCGTTGCCAGTGTGAATGATCGCAGAGGCCGGAGCATTTGGATAAAGCTTCTTATCGGTATTAAGAAACCAATTCATAAATCCGTACGTCGGCTGAACTGATGTCGGAGTTCGAGCCTGATTCATAAATGCGTCGGAAAGTATCTGCCGTTCGCGCCATTTTCCTCCGCTCGCGGTGAGCAACCCAAATCTCGCCATGTCGTAGGCATTAATGAACATCCCGCCGCCCCAATGACCGCCGCCGCTGACGGACTGGATGATCTGGCCGTCGAGAACGACGTAGGAGTTCTCATAGCCATACCAGCGCCACGTGCTCGAAGCGCCGATCTCATCCATTAGGTTTTCTTTTAACACCTGCGGCAGCGGCCGCCTCCAGACATTTAATGCAGCAAGTGCGAGCGCATTGACACGGACATCGTTGTATTCATAAACGGTTCCGGGCTCGCCGCGAACTCTGCCCAGCCACTTGCTCGAATCACGATCCGGCCGGTCGGCCCAATCCGGCTTGCCCCAAAGCGTACCTTCCCAATCGCCGGTTTGGCGAAGCATTTGTTCCCAAGTGATCTTTCGGTTGTGATCGGTCGCGAACAGATCGATGAACTTTGACTTGCCAAATTCATCCGCGTCGTCGTAACGTTGGCTTGGCCGATACGGGACAATAGGAGCGTCATAGTCGATGACCTTGTCCTGCAGACTTCGGATCATTTTCCGATCAAAAGCGAGCCCGACGACCGAAGCAAGAAAGCTTTTTGTCACGCTGTGCGTCATATCGACTCGCAGCGGTTCGCCCCATTCGGCAACGATATAGCCGTTTCGAATTACTATGCCCGTCGCGTCGCCCCGATCTTTGGTCGGCCCGACCAATTCACCAAAAGGTGCCTGTCCAAATGTCTGGGTTTGGCCAAGTTCCTGACTGCGTGGACTTTTAGCCTCACTCGCGATTGCAAGATCGACCGCCTCCTTTAGCTTTACCGGGTCGAACTTTGCTTGTTCCGGTGTTCGGCGATCCCATTGGCCGGCCGGTGGAAAGTATGTCTTTTGCGCATACAAGTTCTGCGCGAACACCCCGATCACGCACAGAACGATCAAGCGACGACAAAACAAATAGCAATCTTTCATACGATCTTAAGTTCGGGACGCTCGGATAATGTCCGCGAAAACTCCGGCAGCCGTTACGTCTGCTCCCGCTCCGGCACCTTTTATTACAAGCGGCTGTTCGCTGTAGCGGTTGGTATAGAAAAGAACTGCATTATCCTTGCCTGACAGATTGGCGAAATTATGGTCCGGGCCGATCGATTGCAGGCCGACCGAAGCTCGGCCATTGTCGAAAGACGCAATATATTTGAGCGTCAGGCCTTGAGTGTGAGCGTCGTCGAGCAATTGGCGGAAATGCGGTTCCTGCTTTTCCATTTCGGCATAAAAATCATCGACGCTTCCGGCCATGCATGATTCGGGCAGGAACGCCGTGTTTGCGATGTCGTCCATTTCAATACGGTGACCGGCTTCGCGCGCCAAGATCAATATCTTGCGGGCGACGTCTGTTCCGCTCAGATCGAGCCGCGGATCAGGCTCGGTATAGCCTTCGTCCTGGGCTTGTCGAACGATGTCGGCAAACGGCCGGGAGCCATCGTAGTTATTAAAAACAAAATTGAGCGTGCCCGAGAGCACGGCTTCGATACGATTCACTCGGTCGCCGCTCCGCAGAAGGTCGTTGAGCGTATTGATAACCGGCAGGCCGGCACCGACGTTCGTTTCGAAGAAAAAGTTTGTACCGAATTCGCGTGCCGTTTCCTTCAGATGCGAGTACTTTTCAAATTCGGATGAAGCCGCGACCTTGTTGCAGGCGATGACCGAGATGCTCTTTGAGAGAAGCTTGTCATAGACGGCCACCACGTCGGAACTGGCGGTCACATCGACAAATACCGAATTTCGCAGGTTTTGTTCAATGATCGAATCTGCAAAGTCCGAGATCTTCATCGCCGGTGCCGCGGCGAGACCATCATTGTATTTATCGAGGTCAATGCCTTCTTCGACGAGCAATCCCTGTCTGCTGTTTGCGATCCCGACGACTCGGACGTTCAACCGTAGTTCGTCCGAAAGGTGTTGATGTTGTGCACGGAGTTGATCTATCAAACGGCTGCCGACCGTGCCGACGCCGGCGATATAGACGTTGATCTGCTTATTGCCGTCCGAGAAGAACTCTTCGTGAAGCGTGTTGACGGCCTTTCGCACGTCCTTTGACGAGATGATGGCCGAGATATTTCGCTCGCTCGAGCCCTGGGCGATGGCATGAATGTTTATGCCGTTATTGCCAAGGGTCGTAAACATCTTGCCGCTGACGCCTGTGTGCTCCTTCATATTGTCGCCAACCAGAGCGAGGATAGAAAAGCCGTTTTCGACGCCGAGCGGATCGATACGGCCAACGGCGATCTCGTATTCGAATTCGCGGTCGACAGCTTGTTTTGCTTCGATCGCGTGTTTGTCTTCGATCGCAACGCAGATCGAGTGCTCCGAAGAACTTTGCGTGATCAGGATCACATTTATCGAAGCCCGCGATAGAGCATCGAACAGCCGTTTTGAAAAGCCCGGGATCCCGACCATGCCGCTGCCTTCGAGGCTAAGGACGGTGATCTTGTCGATGCTTGTGATCCCGCGGATCATCTCGCTTTTTGCGGCAGATTCCGATTCGATCAGCGTACCGTGGTCCTCGGGTTCGAATGTATTTTTGACAAGGATCGGAATTCCTTTCGCCATTACGGGCTGGATAGTCGGCGGATAGATGACCTTGGCTCCAAAGTGCGACAACTCCATCGCTTCGCGATATGTGATATGCGAAATTTGCCTCACGTTTCGAACAAACCGAGGATCAGCGGTCATCATTCCCGACACATCGGTCCAGATCTCCAGCACGTCCGCGTCGATAGCTGCTGCAATTATCGCCGCCGTGTAATCAGAGCCTCCGCGTCCGAGGGTGGTTGTATATCCGGCCGAGTCCGATGAAATAAAGCCGGGAAATATGTGAATGCCGGCCGACGACGCAGCAAAATGGTCGTTGATCCGTTTGTTCGTTTCGACGAAATCGACAGTTGCAAATCCGTGCGTCGAATCAGTGCGGATCAGCAAACGGCTGTCTTTCCATTCGTTATCGATGCCATCAGCGGCGAGTTTCGCGGCCACGATCTTTGACGCGACGATCTCGCCAAAACTGAGTATTCGATCGAGGGTCTTTGTCGAGAGTTCGCGGATCAGTCGGACACCTTCGCACAGATTTTCTAGTTCCCTTACGGTTGTCTCTACGAAATCTGAGATGGCGTATCGGTCGCCGTCATTAAAAAGCTCGCGGATCGTCGTAACGTGCCTTTCGCCGATGTTGCTTAGTAGCTCAATATATCCGTCATCGCCGCGTTCGGCCGAGCGGCCGGCCTCGATCAGCGAATCGGTCGTGCCCTGCATCGCAGAGAGTACAACCGCGCAAGGCCCGTTCGCGCGCGATGTGCGGATGATGCCGACGACCTGTTCTATCGTTTCGGAGCTGCCAACGGATGAGCCCCCAAATTTCAAAACCTTCATATTTTGGACAAAAGAATATCTTTTACCTGAGTGTAATCGTTGTCGATCTCGACGCTTTGCTTTTCTCTCGACATAAGGCTCTCAACCGACGCCGGAACCTCGGTTTGAGTACCAATTATCTCATTTACGGAGTCGAATTTCACCGGATGCGCGGTTTCAAGGAATATTCCTTTCGCCTCAGGATGCCGCTCCAAATAGTCAGAAAGTGCCCGATAGCCGACTGCTCCGTGCGGGTCCAGAATGTAATTACATTGTGAGTAAACCTCACGCATGGTCGCCGCGGTCGTTTCGTCAGAGATACTGACGGATTCCAGTTTTTCCTTGAGGGCAACGAATTTACTATCAAATATCTCAAGTATCCGTACAAAATTGCTCGGAGCACCGACGTCCATTGCATTTGATAATGTGGCGACCGACGGGTGCGGTTGATAGACTTCAGTTTGCAGGAATCGCGGCACAACGTCATTTGCGTTGCATGCTGCAACAAATTTCTTCACGGGCAATCCTGAAATGTGCGCTAATATTCCTGATGCAAGATTGCCAAAATTACCGCTCGGCACCGAGAAAACCGGCGGTTCGCCGCTCCATTGTTTGAGAGCGTAAAAATAATAGAACTGCTGCGGCAGCCAACGCGCGACATTGATCGAATTAGCTGATGTCAGACGGACCTTAGACTGAAGATCGGCGTCCGCAAGAGCTTGTTTTGCGAGTGCCTGACAATCATCGAAATTGCCCTGTAATTCCAATGTAGTTACATTTCCACCGAAGGTCGTGAGCTGAAGTTCCTGGACTTTGCTCACCTTTCCCTTCGGGTAGAGGATCAAAACTTCGATTCCCTCGACGCCATGGAATCCGGCGGCGACCGCTCCGCCGGTATCGCCGGATGTGGCGACGACCACGATCGTCTTCTCGTTGTTATCCCGAGAAAAATAACACAAGCACCGGCTCATGAACCTCGCGCCGACATCTTTGAATGCAAGGGTCGGCCCGTGAAATAGTTCGAGCGTCGAGATACGGCCTGAGATCTCCACAAGCGGAAAACTGAAATTCACCGTTTCCCTGCAGATCTCAAACAAAGTTTCGTCAGGTATCTCGCCGCCTACAAACGGCCGGATCACGTCAAACGCGATCTGTTCGTTGGAAAGCGACCCCAAATCACTCAAAAATTTCGGCGAGAGTTTTGGTATCTCCGACGGAAAAAACAACCCTTTGTCGTCCGGCTGGCCGGCGAGGACAGCCTCGCGAAATGAGGCATGAGCCGAGGTTCGGTTTGTGCTAAAGTAGTGCATCTGTTGATGAGGATCTCAAAGCCTAAATGATATACGGCTTGGACTATTTCACGAAATATGGACGAAGTAAGGGTGCTATCACCCGCAACAGTATCAAACGTCGTTTGCGGCTTCGACTGCCTTGGCTTTGCATTGGATGAGCCGTGTGACGAGATGACAGTACGACGTCTCGAATCACGCGGCGTGCGGATCGCGCATAACGACGGCTTTGGACTCTCAACCGTGGCTGAAGAAAATGTTGCGGGCGTTGCCTTACAAGCATTTATTGATGCCGCAGCGATCGACCACGGATTTGCGGTCGAGATCACCAAACATATAAAGCCGGGCAGTGGGATCGGTTCGAGCTCGGCCAGCGCGTGCGGTGCCGTGGTTGCGGCGAACAGGCTGATCGGTGATCGATTTACAAAACTGGAGCTGGTCGAGATCGCGATGGCCGGCGAGATGCTTGCATCGGGTTCGCGCCATGCTGACAACCTTGCTCCCTGCATCTTTGGCGGTTTTACGCTGGTGCGGTCGACCGAACCGCTTGATATAGTCGAGATAGAATTTCCGCAGCTCTATGCGACCGTCATCCACCCTCAGATCGAGATAAAAACGAGCGAAGCCCGTGCGATCTTGCCGCAGCAGGTGCCGCTAATCGAGGCGGTCCGCAACTGGAGCAATCTCGGCTCGCTCGTTGCCGCATTGGCGAAAGGCGACTATGGCCTGATCTCGCGTTCAATGGTCGATACGATCGTCGAACCCGTGCGCAAATCGTTGATACCAAAATTTGATGATGTAAAACAGGCGGGTCTCGCTGCCGGCGCGCTCGGCGGCGGCATTTCCGGGTCCGGGCCGTCGATATTCATGATCAGCGAAAACCAAGAAACAGCAGAGGCAGCGGCAACTGCAATGCGGTCGGTGTACGAGATAACCGGTATTGATTTCAATATTTACGTATCCCAGATCCATCCCGAAGGTGTTCGTTTCGTTTAAGTCGTTCAACTATCTATTTTCATTCGACCGAAAACTGTTAAGATATGTAAAAGATGCTGACGAGAGAATTAGAAGAAACTTTGAGTTTTGCGGTCGATGAGGCGGTGCGGCATCGGCATGAGTTCGTTACGCTCGAACATTTGCTGTTTGCATTGCTTGAGGACGCGGCGGCTCGCGAGATCTTGTTCAACTGCGGTGCGCAGATCGACGAGATCGGACGAGCTCTGCAGGAATATTTCGAAAAGACGCTCGAGAAAATGCCGGAGGGATCAAAGGCTATGCCCGAGCTTACCTCGACGTTTCAATCGACGATCTCGTATGCGGTTCTGCAGGCCGAAGGCAGCGGCCAGGGTGCGGTCGACGGCGGCAACATACTTGCTTCAATGTATCAGGCGGAACAGTCTTATGCAGTGTATTTACTGCTGCAGCAAGGCGTTTCGCGGCTCGACATCTTAAATTATATCTCTCACGGAATCTCAAAGGTCGATTTTGGAGAGCCGATACCCGACGGCGTTGACGACGACGACGAATTTGACGGCGGTCCAATGGGCGGCGGCCAACAGCGTAAAAAACCGCTTGAGAGCTTTACGGTCGAACTCGTCGCCAAGGCTGCGGCCGGCCAGATCGATCCGATAGTCGGCCGATCTGCTGAGATCGAACGCACGATCCAGGTACTGTGCCGCCGTAAGAAAAATAATCCGCTCTATGTCGGCGAACCGGGTGTTGGTAAAACTGCACTGGCCGAAGGCCTCGCGCTCAAGGTAAGTGATGGCGACGTACCGGAGGTATTGCAGGGTGCAAAGATCTTCGCGCTTGATATGGGCGCGGTCCTTGCCGGAACCCGATATCGCGGAGATTTTGAACAGCGGTTTAAAGCGATCATCAATGAACTCAAAGAGCATCAGAATGCGATCCTGTTCATCGACGAGATCCATACGATCGTTGGTGCCGGAGCTGTTTCCGGCGGTTCAATGGATGCGTCAAACATTCTCAAGCCCGCACTGGCCGACGGAGCATTGCGGTGCATCGGTTCGACGACCCATGCAGAATACAAAGCGGCATTTGACCGTGACCGGGCACTCGCACGCCGCTTTCAAAAGATCGAGATCAACGAACCTACGGTCGAAGAAACATACGAAATTCTAAAGGGCCTCAAGCGTTTTTACGAGCAGTATCACGGCGTCAAGTACAGCAACGAGTCGCTTCACACGGCTTCCGAACTTGCCGGAAAATACATCAACGACCGGTTTTTGCCTGACAAAGCGATCGATGTGATCGATGAGGTCGGTGCGTCGGTGAAACTGCTGCCGTCGAGCCGCCGGCCGAAAAAGGTCAGCGTGCAAATGGTCGAGAATACTATCGCCCGCATGGCAAAAATTCCGCCGAAAACGGTTGTCGCGGACGAAAAACAACGTCTCAAAACGCTTCGCGACGATATTAAGAAGGCGATCTTTGGTCAAGACGAAGCGATAGATGCGATCGTTGACGCTATCCAGATATCACGAGCCGGACTTGGTGCACAAACCAAACCTGTCGGATCGTTCCTGTTCTCAGGGCCGACCGGCGTCGGTAAGACCGAAGTTTCAAAGCAGCTTGCCGAGATACTTGGCGTCGAATTCCTAAGGTTCGATATGAGCGAATATGCCGAACCGCACACGGTATCGCGGCTGATCGGAGCTCCTCCGGGATATGTTGGTTTCGATCAGGGCGGCCTGCTGACCGAGGCGATCATGCGGACGCCGCACGCCGTATTGGTTCTCGACGAGATCGAAAAAGCGCATCCTAACCTATTCAATTTGCTGCTGCAGGTAATGGATTCGGCGACGCTGACCGACAATAACGGCAAAAAGGCAGATTTTCGCAACGTCATTTTGATCATGACCACCAATGCCGGTGCCCGCGAACTGTCATCCGGCGGCATGGGATTCCGGAATTCAGCCGATACCAAAGGCAACGCCAAGGGCGTGATCGAACGGACATTTACGCCTGAATTTCGCAATCGGCTCGATGCGTGGGTGCCGTTCAAGCCACTCGACCTCGAAGTGATCAAACTGATCGTCGATAAGTTTATCAATGAACTAAATGGCCAATTGGCCGAAAAGCGGGTGTTGGTGAAACTCACCGAAGACGCACGTGAATGGCTCGCGAAAAACGGCTTCGATGCACGCTACGGCGCCCGGCCTATGTCGCGGCTCATCCATGAAAAGATCAAACAGCCGCTGGCGAACGAGATACTCTTTGGCAAACTTACGGACGGCGGCAGTGCATTGGTCGATGTAAGTGACGACGTCATTGTCCTTAGTTTCTGACCGCTAAGTGATTAACCTTCGCCTTTAGAGGCAGTGTTATCAGTATGAGCAAGAAGACTCTGGCTCTTTCAGCAGTGGTTGGTGCAGCGGCGGCGCTCGTGACGTGCCTCGTCTTCTTTTTCTTTGTTTATCAGCCTGCGAGCTCAAACGACATCAAACCATCGCCAACCCCTGCAAAAACTCCGACGACAAAACCGATGTCTGAAATTCCAAACCCTGAGATCAGGGCCGAGAATGTTAAGTCGATCAGCATCGACACCGTCTACAAAGGCTATTTCGCTCCCGGTAATAAATGCGCCAAGACCTATAACGAGTATTTTGGCGACGAGGACGGAATCGGCAGTTCGAGTTCGCCATGTACCTTAAGGATCACATTCGACCGCGAAGGCCTTGCTACCAGGTCGATCACGATCAGCCGTTGGGATAAGACCGCGAAACAAAAGCGTGAGGTCGAAAAGTCGGAATCGACCTCGTCGGTTTCGCCCGAACAATATACGGCTCTTGCAGAGGCGATAACCTCAAATACGGCCTTCAAGTCGTGGCGGGATGGTATGACGGTCACCGTGAGCAATTGTTCGATCTCGGCGGTGCACTCCGGCGGAACCCGGACCGTAATGAGCAATGTCGATGAAAAGACGACCGTTTATCTGGAGATGATCGACGCGATCAAAAGACTCGAGGCACAGCTTAATTGGAAGGACGGGCAGTAGCGCCTGATCTACTGCAAACCACAGAGATGAAAACGGATGTTCTGATCGTTGGGGCCGGCCCTACCGGACTTGCATTGGCTTGCCAACTGATCCGGTTCGGCGTTGACTTTGTCATTATCGACAAAAAGGAAGCGACCACACCATATTCGCGAGCGATCGGTGTGCAAGCCCGTACGCTTGAGATCTACGAGCAGATCGGCCTTGCCGACAAGCTGATCGGGCTCGGCAAACCCGCAGAAAAGGTCCGGATGATCGCCGGCGGCGAAGTTCGTGGCGAAGCCGTCCTCAGAGACATCGGCATCGGAATGAGCAGATATCCATTCATGCTTGTCGTCGAGCAGGGCAAGCACGAGGCATTGCTTTACGATCATATACGCGAAAACGGTCGCGACGTCCGTTGGCAAACTGAACTGTCGTCGTTCTCACAAGATTCCGATGGCGTGAAGGCGTTGATGTATAGCGGCGACGAGATCCACGCGAAATATCTGGTCGGTTGTGACGGTTCTAAGAGCCCCGTCCGACATTCTTTGGGTCTGACCTTCGAGGGCGATACCGTCGAGCGGCTCTTTTATGTTGCCGATGTCGAGATCAACTGGCAATATGGCCACGATGCCCTGGTCGTCTGCCTAGCCGAACACACTATCAACGCTTTTTTCCCAATGGTCGGAGAGAATCGCTTTCGCATCGTCGGGACGTTTCCTGAGGGACATAATGCTGACGAAGGTGACATTCTCTACGAGGAGATCGAACGCCAGATCGAGTTCGACACCAACCTCAAACTCGATATCAGCCACGTTAACTGGTTCTCCGTTTACAAGGTGCATTCGCGTGCTGTTAACAAATTTTCCAAAGGCCGGTGCTTTGTAGCCGGCGACGCGGCCCACATCCACACGCCAGCCGGCGGACAGGGGATGAACACCG
Source organism: uncultured Chloracidobacterium sp. (assembly GCA_964625555.1). Classification (GTDB taxonomy): domain Bacteria; phylum Acidobacteriota; class Blastocatellia; order Pyrinomonadales; family Pyrinomonadaceae; genus OLB17. Next base: position 9,471 of record CAZVDM010000054.1, on the reverse strand, counting down.
GAATTCAGGATGGCTACAACCTGGCGTGGAAACTAGCTCTCGCGAGCCGGGGAAATGCCGGTACCTCTTTGCTCGACACATACAACGAAGAACGCCTGCCAAATGCCCGACGCCTCTTGAAAACGACCGACCGACTGTTCGAGTTCGGCGCGAGCGACGATTGGTTCATCTCATTCGTGCGAATGCATATTTTTCCACACATTCTCGGCCTCGCATTGAGTTTCGATGTCGTCAAAAAGGCCATTTTCCCGCTTGTTTCGCAGATCGGAATCAACTACCGCGACAGTTCGTTGAGCCGCGATGAGGCCGGACTATCAGTTCGGTCCGGTGACCGGATGCCTTGGTTCGAGATCTTTGGTTCGAGCGTTTACGACCGTCTGCGTGAGCCGAAATTTCACTTGCTTACATTCGGATGCGCCGCTCCCGATCTCACATCCGATCTGATCGATATTCACGAACTACAGATCACCGGAGAGGTCGAGGAACATTTTGGAACAGACGCGCCATTTACTGTGCTGCTGCGGCCGGACAATTATATCGGGCTTACGACCGGGGCCGATCCGGAGCGTGTTGTCGAGCAGTATTTGGAGGACGTGCTATCGCCGCCATTTCCGACTCCTGCCGCCTAACAAGTTGATTGATATCGGACACCTTCGCGTGTTAAACTTTGTTTACTCCCGTTCGACTGCCAGTGGCCACTGCCTCGATTTTCTCGATTCTTACTAAACGGAAGTTTTACGATGATCAAATCAATCTCTCTCAAGTTATTTGCGGCCTCGTTCGCGGCCTTGTTCACGATTTTTGCGATCACTGCCGTTAAGGCACAGGAAAAGCCGCGTTCGGCTCCGGAAATGAGCGTTGCCGGGCTGAAGCTAGGTGACCGCGAGTCGGGCAAAGCGTTTCTTGAGCTGTATCAACCGCGTACCGACGAAGACGGTTTGCCGAGATATTACTTTTACAACGGCCAGGGCACGACCGTGATGAAAGTGACGGCCGCGTCGGTCGAGGATCCGTATTTTGTTACTGAGATCGAGGTATTCGGCGTAGGCGAAACATATCAAAAGCGGCATTATTTTCTGAAGAAGGTGCCGCATTTCGTGACCGAATCAGGTATATTCATCGGCTTTCGCCAGAGCGGCAAGGGACTCGCGTTGGCATTGATAGTCGGCGTTCCCAACGTCGGCCGCAGCAACATCATCGGACCAAAGGACGTGATAAGGCGCAAGGGCGAACCTGATGACCGTGTCGTGAACGATAAAGAAGAGACATTTGACTATCGCTTCGACAGCCTAGCGGTCGCCGGCACAAACTATAAATATTCTGCATTTTACCGCTTTTACAAACGCGAGTTGAAGCGATTTGTGCTTAAGATCGAGCCGCAGGCCAAGCCCGAGATTGCCAATGCAAAGCAGTAAATTGGCGTTATTTCTTCCTGAGCGTCACAATTATCGCATCACTCACCTTTCGCTCACCATCCTTATCGGACGGTTTATTGACGACCTTGCCATCAACAAACATCGTCGTCGAACCTCCGCCGTCAAGGTTCATCGCGTCGGTCGCACCGAGGCTGAGCAGATATTCCGCCAGATCCTGCAAACCGATCCCGCCGCTCGCCTCGCTCCGTCCATCGACAGTTATCATCAAAAACTTACCGCCCTTAAGCTTCGCCACCGCCGTTCGCGGATGCCGCGTTTCGACAAACGCTTTGGTTGTCTTTTCCTGCTCCCAGGTGATGTCGATCTTGCCGTCTTTTATGAGCTGTGGAACGCCAGCCGTAATGTCCTCATTATCGTTGAATTTCTTCGAAGTGTCGCGGGCATCCTCGTATCGGATGAATATCCTCATATTCTTCCTGTTTTTCTCGCGGAGCCCCCTCAGTTCGTTGAGTAAATGTAATCTGGAGTTAAAACCGTTGGGTCCAAGCGAAATGACGTAGCCGTTTTTTGGGATTGATGTGTTGTTGGCATTTGCGATTACTTCGAAATCCTTGCAAAGGTTAACTACCTCCCTGTTGTATTTTTCGTGCTTGCATTTGAGAAGCACAATGTCGGTGCCAACACTTTTGTTTAGAGTCGACGGACCATAGAATGGGCTATACAACACTATCTCGTCTTCTTTCATTTCTCTGTTAATGCCATTCAACTTAATCTGAAATCGCGATTCGTAAGAGCCGAACCAAGGACTAACATCAAAGCGCCCGATGACAACATGTGTCGATTTCTTATTGTTCAGTACTTGAAGAGCGATCCGATCGTTTGCCGACTCGCTTACAAGCTGTCCATCGATCACCATCAATGCCGACGCATCTCCGGCGAATACACTCGTATCCAACCTAAAAAA
>CAZVDM010000054.1:1491-7031 GCA_964625555.1 uncultured Chloracidobacterium sp. | reverse complement strand
ATGCGGATCAACGAAAGAGTCATTCAGCTAAACGATAAACCGGTGAACGCCGATGCCCGGTACGTGTTGTATTGGATGCAGATGTATAAGCGTGTGGACAACAACCATTCGCTGATCTACGCGATACGGCGGGCGAATGAGTTGAAATTGCCGTTGGTCGTTTACGAAGGGCTGAAATACTACTACCCATGGGCGAGTGACCGATTGCATACGTTTATTTTAGAAGGTGTCGAGGAAAAGCGGCTTGAGTTTGAACGGCTAGGCATCCGTTATCTCTTTTATTTGCAGAAGAATGCCGATTCGCCAAAGAACACGGTCGCCGCTCTCGCTAAGGATGCCGCATTGATCGTTACCGACGATTTCCCGTGTTTTATTATCCCCGAACACAACCGCCGCATCGCCGAACGTGCGGAAATTCCCGTCTTCGCCGTTGATTCGAACGGCATCATTCCGATGTCGAAATTCGACAAAGAAGAATACGCCGCCTACACGATCCGCCCGAAGATCAACAAACTGCTCGACCGATACCTCAAACCGCTGCCGAACGAAACCGTCGAAGATTCGAGCGTTGGTATTGAGGTCGATTGTTCTGAGACCATCGTGACTTCGGACAACATAGCCTCGCTCGTAGGGGAATGCGACATAGACCACAGCGTTCCGCCAAGTGAGGTTTATCACGGCGGGACGATCGAGGGACGCAAACGTTTGAAGAAATTTGTCAAAGAAATATTGCCCGATTACGACAAGACCCGCAGCAAACCCGACCGTGACGGTTCGTCTCGGCTGTCATCGTATCTGCATTTTGGCTATCTGTCGCCGCTTGAGATCGCATTGGCCGTTCACGATTCGGGTGCTCCGCAAGAATCGATCGACGCGTATCTCGAAGAACTGATCGTCCGCCGCGAGCTGTCGTTTAACATGACGCGGTTTAACGACAAATACGATTCGCTCGCAGCTCTGCCCGCCTGGGTGCATAAAACTATGCGTGCTCACGCAGACGACGAACGCTCGCATCTCTATTCCTTAGAACAATTAGAACGTGGCGAAACGCACGACGAACTGTGGAACGCCGCCCAACGTGAAATGGTCGCGACAGGTGAGATGCACAATTATGTTCGCATGCTGTGGGGCAAGAATGTAATAGCCTGGTCGCCTTCGTATGAAGTGGCGTTCGAGACGCTTGTACACCTCAACAACAAATACTGCCTCGACGGCCGCAACCCAAACTCCTACTGCGGCATCCTCTGGTGCTTTGGCAAACACGACCGTGCATGGTTCGAACGGCCCGTCTTCGGCCTGATCCGCTACATGGCAAGCGGCAGCACTGGGAAAAAGTTTGATTCTAAAAAATATATAGAGTGGACGAAAACCATTTAGTTAGGTATTGACCTTTCTATTTTAATTTGTATAGTTAGGTATATGCCTAATCAACAGATCGAGATAGAAAGGATTTTTTACGCACTTGGCGACTCAACCCGACGAGCTGTCGTCGAACGGCTTTCGAGCGGACCGGCGGCTGTGAAGGAACTGGCATCTCCATTTGCGATGGCGTTGCCTTCATTCACGCAACACCTCGGTGTACTCGAAAAAAGCGGCCTTGTCCGCTCGGAAAAGCGGGGCCGTGTGCGTACATTTTATCTCGTTCCAAAACGATTAAAGGCTGCCGAGAGCTGGCTCGAGACGAACCGCAAGATGTGGAAGAAACGCCTCGATCAGCTCGACAACTATTTATTAACACTCAAGGAGAAATAACGTGACCGAACCATTTTTTACATTTGACGACGAACTTGACCTCAGGTTCGAACGCATCGTCGATATTAAACCCGAACTCGTCTGGGCCGCATGGACGCAGCCCGAACACCTGGTTCATTGGTTTACACCGGCACCGTGGAAAACAATTGCCTGCGAGATCGACCTGCGTCCGGGCGGAAAATTCAGCAGCGTTATGCAATCACCCGAGGGGCAGGAATTTCCGAATGTCGGCTGTTATCTCGAGGTAGTCGAGAACAAACGCTTGGTGTGGACCAGCGAGCTCGGACCTGGTTTTCGGCCAAAACCAAAAACGGACGAGCTCGGTATGACCGCGATCATCTCGTTGGAACCAGCGGGCGAGGGAACCAAGTACGGTGCGGTCGTATTGCACCATAGCGTCGAAGACCGCAAAAAACATGAAGCAATGGGCTTCGAACACGGCTGGGGCAAGGCCCTTGAGCAACTGGTAGAGTATATGAAAAGGACTTAGGGTTCTTTCGTGAACGGTGCCCACGTACCGGTCCAATCAAACGCCTCGATCGCGGAGAAGTGCTTTTTATAGTCGTAGAATGACGAGCCTTCGTAGGCGTAGCCATGATAGTAGAACTCCAAACCGAGTTGGGTTGCGTAGTCCATCACTTTCAGCATCGTGAAGATCCCGAGGCTTCGGCGTGTTTCCTTGGGATCAAAACATCCGTAGATCGCAGAGACCGATCTTTCGGCTAGATCGAAAAAGCTGGCGGCTACGAGTTTACCCCGATCGCGAACCGATATCTCTAACAATTCGGTTGGCGAACTCGCGGCGTCGCGGGCTATAAAATCGTAGATCGAGTTCGGAACGCCTGTTTTGAAGCGGCGTTTGTGGTATTCGAATAGTTGGTGGGTTTCAGTCGTGATGTTGTACGGACCGATCGACACCTTAAGATCAGCGTTGCGGCGAAGTACGCGGCGTTGGCTTTTTGAGATCTTCAGATCGGAAAGCCGTATTCGCAACGGAATCACGCGCCGGATCTCGTCCTCATAGATACCAAAATTGTAGCGAAAAAAATGCGAGCCAAAATGCCGCCAGGCATGTGCGAGCAGAAAGTCATACTGCTCGGGCGTGACCGTGGTCGCGTCAAATTCCTCGTTTATTATTTCAAGCCGGTCTACGATCACAGAGAGATTTAACCACGAAAATACAGGATATAGTATTGAACAGGAGACGTTGCCTAGTGTCCGGAGTACCAATCGTAGCCGTATTCAGGTTCTGACCAGAAATCTCGGGGTCGTTCGCGGGTAAATTCGATTCGGCCTATGCGTTTGATCTGTTTAATGCCATATTTTGTTGGTGAGGCGATACGCAGCGGCGCACCGTGTTCCGGGCTCAATGGAGCTCCGTTCATCTCATACGCGAGGAGTGTCTGCGGATGAACAATGCTCGGAGTGTCCCAACCGACGTAGTAGAGCTCGTCCGGCGTCGTCAAATATACATACGGCGGCAATGCGGCGAGGCCTCCGGCATAATACCGCTCGGCAAAATCTGAAAATCTAACGCCTGCCCAATGGACGATCGTACTCCAGCCTTCGATGCATTTGAATTCGGTGATCATCTCGGTCCGCGGCAGTTTTTTGATCTCATCCAGCGTGAGGACAAGATCGTCGGTTCGCCCGGCGAGGCCGCCGACATTCAATTTCCAGCCCGCGAGATCGACCGCATCGGCCATACCTTCGAAACCGTTTAGCCGTGCCGGCAATGTCACACGATCCGGTGGAAATTCCGGAGCGAGCCGCCTGGTGCTGTAAAGTATCTGGCTAACACGTTCGTTAAAACTGAAAGTCCGGCGATAGAGTTCCGCCTTAGTCTCGTCGCTTATCCATCTCCATCCAAAAATACCGGCGAGTGCGGCGACACCTCCGGCCAAAAAGCTTCGCCGCGAACGCGCCGACATCTGCCGTTTTGCCTCTTCGCCGGTCATCGGCTCGCTGAGGTAACGGTGCTCGTTCAATACTGACGCGGTGTTGTTCGGGTCGTCAGGATATGAATCGACCGTGTGACCGGTGCGTTTTTCGAATTCTCGAACCTTTTCGAGCAATATTTCGCGGTTCATTTCGTCGCTCATGCCTCGGCCCCCTCGATAGTCTCAGTCGTTACTGGTTGGACGGCATCGACGATCTCATAACCTGTGATTATTGAACGAAAATTACTCCAACCTGCGAAAACGACCTGAATTACATGAACGGCGAAGAACAGTACAAACAGTACCGTCAGCCAGAAATGCACCCACCGAGCCCATTCGTAACCGCCGAATAGCGTGGTCAGCCACGACAGTTGGAGAGGCTTATAGATCGCGAGCCCGGTGAAAAGCGAGCCCGCTCCCATCAGGATCACACTGGTATAGGCAATGCGCTGGGCGTCGTTGTACTTGCCCTGCGGTGGCTTTTGTTTGACAATGTGAGCGTCGTGAAGGGCGACTAACGGCGCCCGTTTCAGCGATGCCGGGATCGGCACGATCGCACGCCATTCGCCTGAAATAATGGTGTAAACTACATACATCACACCATTTATGGCAAACAGCCACATGAAAAAGAAATGAAGCTGCAGACCCTCGGCGAGGCGAAACGGGATACCCAAATAATCGTAAAACCAAAGCGGGAAAAACTTGAAAAGCTCGTATCCAAACAAGCGGATGCCGTAAACCGGATTTGCCCAGTAGATCAGCAAACCGCTCCATATCATCATTGTGAGAAGCGGAAAATTGATCCAATGCAGCCATCGGACAGTGAGCGGATGTTTTTGTTCCAGCTGTTTTTGCATCGTCGCGGTTTCAAAACGGGATTATAATGTATATCAGGCGGAATGTATTAGTCGTTCTATGAATCTAAAGCACAAACGAGTCCGAATTATTCCACAGTTATGAAACATATACCTTTTTTCGCCTTAGCACTCATATCAGTTTCAATGTTTGTTACGACAGCCTGTCAGCAAAAGATCGCTACTGCCGAGGTAACGGCTCAGCCAACGCCAAAGACGGAAACCAAACCAGTGACGAACGCGTCGGACGATGTTTTTGACGGTAATAAAGTCGTCAAGACCGAGGCAGAATGGAAAGAGCAATTGACTCCTGCAGCGTACCACGTCCTTCGTGAGGAAGGAACCGAGCGTGCGTTCACCGGCGAATATGCCGACAACCATGAGGACGGCGACTATTACTGCGCGGCTTGCCATCTCAAGCTATTTTCATCGAAAACCAAATTCGAATCAGGCACGGGCTGGCCGAGTTTTTATACTCCGGTAAATAAGAAGAATGTGGTTGAAAAAACCGACCGGCTGTTAGGCTATGAGAGGACCGAGGTCGAATGCGCCCGCTGCGGGTCGCATCTCGGACACGTATTTGACGACGGCCCGAGGCCGACGGGCCTCAGGTATTGTATGAATTCGGTCTCGTTGAAGTTTGAGAAGAAGTGACGGAACGCAGGCAGCTTGCCTGCGTTAATTAACCGAGTCCCGCAGGCATACGTGCCGACTACCAATTGACTTTCCCTTCCTGCGACGTGTCGATCTGCGTCAACTCGACGCCTTCGTTGTAGAAGAAAATGTTCATGTTGTCGAACAGGAACTGGTGCGAATCGGGGTTCGACACATCGAGGCCGAAGTGGTTGATGAGCTGTTTTTGCTTTTCCTGCCACTCTTTCCAACAGTCTTTACACATTTCGCTGCCGATCTTCTGACCGAGCTCGGTCGGAATCGGCGCGAAACCGATCGGCTCATTTTTCAGCCCGCAACGTGCACACTTAAATTTATCTCC
>CAZVDM010000054.1:0-1391 GCA_964625555.1 uncultured Chloracidobacterium sp. | reverse complement strand
CGAAACCGATCGGCTCATTTTTCAGCCCGCAACGTGCACACTTAAATTTATCTCCGAATAATCCCATGTGGAAATTTTACCACAGAGAGCACAGAGGACACAGAGTATCAATATCCGTTCGCGAGTAAGATCGCTGCCAGGACGTCGTCGTCGGATGGTTTGAACAGGCTGACCGCCTGAACCTTGTGATAGACGATCTTGCCTTCGCCGTTGATGACGACTACACCGCGAGCGGAGCGGCCGGGAAGCCACGATTTCATGTCGTACATCTCCGAAACTTTGCGGTCCGTGTCAGACAGCAAACGCAGCGGCAATTGATTTTTCTCAGCAAAGCCCTTGTGCGACTCGACCGTGTCGGTCGAGATACCGACAACCTCAGCCCCGGTCGCCTGATACTCTGACCAATGGTCCCGCACCGAACAAAGCTGCGCCGTACAAACCGGCGTATTGTCGCCCGGATAGAACAACAGTACGACCGTACGTCCTTTGTAATTACTTAAAGTCCAGTCAATGCCGTCGCTGTCTTTTAATGTGAAGTCAGGTGCCGAATCGTTTATTTTCATTCTGTCTCCTGCGAAAGTGCTAGTTCAACTGAAAATTTCTTCCAAATCCCTTGAACCGTGAATCACACGTACAATTGCAACATTTCCAGCCCACAGTCTGTAGAAGATCAAATAGTTACCTTCAGGGAAACTGTGGAGATCTTCTTTTAGCTCAGGACGCTCTCTGCCGGCGCATCTATGGTCAGCCAACATTTCAAAGAGTGCGACTAGCCGGTCAAAGAGTTTCATTTCCGCATCGAAATTGTCCGGTGCAATATAGGCCAAAATTTCATTAATATCCTCGTCAGCCTGGTGAGTTATGATGTATTTAGGCATTTTGCGGTTTTAGTTTGAGTAATCGCTCCTCAACCTCGGCCATCACTTCACCACCATCTCTGAATCGCCCGGCCTCGAGATCATCGATGCCTTTCTGTATTTCCTTCCGCAACGCGTCAAGTTTTAGTTCGCGCATTTCATCACGTTGCTGCAAAAGTCGAAGGCCTTCGCGTACGACCTCACTAGCCGAATTGTACAGCCCTCCTTTTACCTTGAGGTTAACGATATTTTCGAGTTCTGGTGTTAGAGAAACGTTCATAATATGACTTTCACACTGCAAACAGCATTATGTCATAAATCGCCATCAATAACAATCATTGTTACTAGGGAGTGCATTTGGTGCTTTTTGAAAATCCCTAATATCTCTAAACGGTTTGTCCGCGTCGGTGAAATCCGGTCGATAATAATGCGATGCCGATTCGTATTCCTGCATAAAGCCCTCTTCGATGCCGAGATCGTTTAGCAGCGAGACGGCTTCGAACCATTCGCCTTCGGAGATGCGGCGGGACAGTA
>CAZVDM010000053.1:0-20537 GCA_964625555.1 uncultured Chloracidobacterium sp. | reverse complement strand
TAAAATTCGATCAAAAAAAAAACCCACGATCCGTCGCGATCGCCGCGCACCCGATCGTTTCAAAACTGCGTATACCTACGGCTTTGGTTTCGCCGGCGGAAATATCACGTCGCTGAGCTTTTGAGCTTCTTCGGGATCGAGCACTTCTAGTTTTGTGACCTGTTCTTTTGCCTTCTGATCAAATCCGCGTGCGGCAACCGCTTTTTTTTCCAGATTTGCCTGATCGCGCATATCGCGATAAAGCAGGCCGAGTTCGTAATAGCCCTCAGTATATTTAGCATCGAGACGGACCGCTTCCTCACACGGGACCAATGCTTCCATGAAGCGTTTCAGTTTCCGCAAGTTCATGCATAGATCGGTATGATACTTTTGTCGGCTCGGATCCCGCTTGATCGCCTCACGGGAATACTTTTCCGCTTCGGTGTACTTACCGTCACGATTGTAAGCGATGCCTAGCTCGGAATACGCCATCGCGTTGTCGGGACGCAGTTTAAGTGCTTCCTTGTAGGCGTCTATCGCTTCCGTCAGCCTCATTTCGTAATCCAATGAATTACCTAAATAGACCCATGCATCATAGTCATTCGGAGCGAGTTTGACGGTCTCACGAAAGGCTGCGGAGGCCGAGGCCCAGTCTTTCAGGCCATAATACGACTGCCCGATCTGGTATTGAACTGATGCATCACCCGGCTTTAGACGCAGCGATTCCCGATATTCAACGACGGCTTCCTTATATTGCTTAGCCCCATAGAGCGTGTCGCCGTAGAGCCCGTGAGCATAAGAATAATCCGACTTTAAACGGATCGATTCCTTTGCTTCGGTCATCGCTTCGCCGTAGCGTTCCTGCTCATAAAGTGCCAAACCAAGGCGGTATCGATAGAAATAGTCGTCGGGTTTCAACTGAACGGCTCGGCGGAGCGAACGTTCCGACTCGACATAGTTCTTGCCGCCGTAATAGGTCAATCCCAGCTGCGAATGGGCAAGGGGATTGTTAGGTTCGATCCCGGCCGCGGCTTTCAACGAGTTGACGGCATCGCTGTATTTCGACGCCTTATCCTGACAGATCCCTTGATACACCAATGAAACATAGGAATCAGACTTTAGCCTGATGGACGATGCGAATGCAGCCATCGCATCGCTGCACCGGTCGAGCAGGTAATAGCTAAGCCCAAGGTTGTTGAAGCCGGCAGCGTCCGACGGAGCCATCTGAGTATACTGGGCAAATCCGGTCGCAGCCGCCTGGTAGCGGCCCGCTTTGTAATCCTGCATCGCACTGTCGAAGATCTGAGCAGCCGACTGGCCAAATCCCGTCACAGTAATTGCGAGCAACACCGTCAAGATCGTCAATGTTCGTTTCATCATCACTCTGCACCTCGGCAATAACGATATCTCACTCGGTCATTATACGCTCCATTGGATGGTAATAAAGTGCCAAATTTGAAAATACAGATGATTTTATCGGCCCTCGTCAAAAAAAGGAGAGGGTGGAACTCGCGATCCACGCCTCTCCGAATGGAGAACATCTAGCAAATTGGAGGGCTAGAAACTAAATCTGACTGACAGGTCGATACGGCGATTCGCCGAACTACCGCCGCCGCCGCCGAAGAAACCGAATCCACCGCTTGTCGAACGGGCACGTCCGAACGAAGGTGAGGTAAGCGATCCGACAGGCGAACTAAGGTTCACGTTGTTGAACAGATTCTGGACGTTAATGCCGAATGTAAGATTGTACGGATTGCGGTTGTCACCGCCGCCGCCAAACATTCCGCCGCCTCCACCGCCCATCATGACCATTTGCGGTGCACCGCCGCCGCCGCGATTGCCGCCACCACCGCGATTGCCGCCGGCTCCTCCGGTACCGGTATCAGCTACAGTGGTTTTCTTGCCGCCGAAGCCGAACGACTTAGACGCATTCAGGTTAACAATGACAGTGCCGGTTCCCTTTCCGTAGTTTCGCGGGATTATGGTCGTATCCGGATTTGCGATCCCGCCGATGTCACAGAAGCTGTTGGTCAGGCCAAGCACCTGGCAGCGGTCACGCAACGCCGAGTATGTCGGACGTTCGAAATAGAGCGAATCATAGTTCGAATCGACTCCCGACGTGATATTGAACGGACGTCCGGTCGACGCCATTATCATCGTGTTAGCTCGGAATCCCCACGGAAGCTGTGCCGAACCAACTAGAAATACCGAATGACGCGAGTTGAATGCCGACGGCGCGTATTCGTTGTTCAGATCATAGCTATATGCAGGAAAACCGACGGTATTCGCTGAGAACCGCGGGCTGCTTAGGCTGTCCGTGTCGCCTTTAGCATAGCTTAAAGTATATCCGCCGTTGATCGTGTATTTGGTTTTGATCGTCGTCCGCAGATTCATTGTCAGCAGTTGGGCGTTTGAACTTCCGGTAGATTCGATCCGATAGATATTACCGAGGGTGGTGTCCGGACGCAGTGCCTGGACCTGTGCCGACGTCAGACCGGCCGGGCATGCCGCAACGGTCGGACATACAGGTGCGTTGATGTTGCGCGTTCGCAGCGTGTTCATCGATTTGGACGCTGTGTAGGTAGCACTGAATACCGTTCTCGGGTTGATCTGCCGCTCTACGCTCAGTGCTGTCTGCATTGAGAACGGTGAACTCAGATCGTCCGATATCCGGAACGGAATACTCGTCAATGGCACCACCGTGCCAAGCTGTGCCGCTGTCGGGACATTCGTCACGCCGGTTGGTGTGAAAATGGCCTGCCCAAGTATGTTCGATGCATTATTTGTAACGACATACGTCAGCTGAGATACGCCGTCCTGGCGATTTGCACGCAGCGTCTGGCCTTCGCCAAATCGGTCGTAAAAGAGGCCAAAACCACCGCGAAATACGGTCTTCGGCGGCTTGGCACCGCCGGCTCCGGGCGAATACGCAAATCCAAATCTGGGTGCAAAATTGAGATTACTCGAAATATTGGTCTGATTTTCGTAACGAAGGCCAAAACTCAGCGTCAGGTCCGGCCTAATTTTCCAGTCATCGGTGATGAAAGGACTGTAATCGATCTGATCGACGCTTGCTACAGGATTTCCCGAGGTGATGCTGAACTGATTCGGATTGTAACGCGGATCAGGATTTCCGAGCAGCTTCTGCCGATACTGATTTATCGAGCTGACGAAAACGTCATCGGTCGGATCGTTAGGCGTCCCGTTATTGTCAAGGAAGCCGGAAAAAGTAAACGTACCGCCGTAGCCTGATTCCGAACGGTCTTCGATATTGATCCCGCGGATCCTAATACCGAATTTGACCGAGTGCTGGGCACCTTTGCCAAACGATGTCGTGGTGTAGTTTTGCAGTTCCCAGCGATTCGATTTGTTGTAGCTCGAACCAATCTGCGAACCGCCTCCCGTAAATGCGCTTGCAACATTTATCGTTGGGATCGAATTGTCGCCGATCTGATCACGACGGTTTATATCCAGCGAAAACCGAGTTTCATTGACCGTCTTGGAATTGATGATCATCGATTCGGTCAGGTTGATGCCGTGTTGCGTGTTCGTGGAATCGAACGCCCGCGATTCAAGCGAAAATCCTCCGATATTCTGATTCTCAGATGTCGAACGCGTAAAATTGTAACGGCCGACCAGTGTGTTGTTATCGTTGATCGCATAATCGATTCGCGGGCTGATCGAAAACCGCCGGGTCGGCACCTGAACATCCTTATTTAGCGTTACGATGTTCAACGCCGGATCGAGCACGATCGCCGAGATAACGGAGTTCTCATCACGTTCGCTGCGGTTTACGTCCACGAAAAACGATGATTTTTTGGAAACGATCGGGCCGCTAAAGAAACCGCCATAGTTACGCGTCTGGCTTGGTGCACGGTTGAGGGCGAAAGGGTTTCTCGAATTGAGGCTCTCATCATTAAAATTGAAGTTTGCGGAACCGCGGAATTTATCAAAACCCGGCTTCGTCAGAACATCGATACGGCCAAAACCGATCCTTTCAAACTCGGCCGAGAACGGATTCTGGTTGATGCGGATCTCGCGGATAGCCTCTTTCGGCGGCATACGGCCGCCCGAGAATCCGTCAATATTGATCTGTCCGCCGTCCGGACCCGCAGAGGCTCCGGCCAGAGCCTGGAGAGCTGCTTCGAGTTCTTCAGGATCGTCCGGCAGAGCGTCGAGGTCCTTATCTTTGAGGACGGTCGCACTTGCGTTATTGTCAGCATCCGTCGAAACAGAATCGTTGTTCGAAACATCGACGGTTTCTTCAACGCCCGTTACGGTCAATGCAACGACAAGCTCATTCCTTTCGTCGGCAACGACATCGACTTCGGTATTCTCATACAACCCGAATTTCGGTGCGATCGCCTTAACTGTGTATTTCCCGGGTGCTAGGCCGGCAAAATTAAATTCGCCGCGGGCGTTGCTGATAGCCTGTTTCTGCTTCCCCGTGCTGTCGACGACCGTGACCGTGGCTCCGACCACCACCGCCCCGAGCGAATCCATGACCTGGCCGCCGATGCTTCCGGTCGATTGTGCAAATACACTCGAGCTTGTTAGAAACACAGCGAGCGATGCAAAAATTAATGTTCTTAAAAATCTCATGATGACTTACCCTCAAATATAAATAGCAACGAGGCCGAGAATAATTTGTCCGGCCTCAAAATATGTAAATAAAACTTATGGTGTACCAATTCCGTCGAGGCCGGGAATGCTCAATCCGATCTGCGATCCTTGTCCCCGGCCGCCGCCTGATGCCGCTGCCGCCATCTGCGCCATTCTGATGAAGGGCTCGACGCCGGCTAGGAGTTTGATCGCTTTGATCTTGCCGGAACCGTTGGCCTTTGTGCTCAATACGCCGATCTGTTCACCAACTTTTAGATCCGCCGCAGTGATCGTCGGAAACCGCTCGATCATCTCGTCGATCCCACCTCGCGGTCCACCCATCCCGCCCGGCCGCATTCCGCCCGGTTGTCCTTGACCGCCCGGTGTCGGCGTTCCGCCGGCGTTCGCAGTTCCCTGCGGCGCTCCGGCTCCGCCCTGGCCTGCGGGTCGCTGGCCGCCGGGGCCCATTCCGCCGCCAGTCAGCCTTTCGGCAAACTCTGCCGGAAATCGCTTCATAAGCGATACATCAGCAAACGAAACGGTCAGATCTTTTTTAGTCTGAAGGTCTGTGATAACAACTTCCTTCAACTCCACGTCCACCGACTTAACGGTTCCGGCGATCGTTGGGAACGAACCCGAAACGACCTCTTCGGCGGTGAAACTGGTGCCGTCCGCACTCTTGTCGCCAAGCGCCCTCAGCGTGTCACCCGGAGCGATCTCCGACAGCGAGCTCACCTTTGCCTCTTCCCATTTGACCGAGTCGGCAGCGTAACGCATGAACTTCGCGTCAGTTTTCGGCGTCATAACTGTCTTTGTGCTGCCCATCAGGCCCCGGGTCTCGATCGTGATCTGATTTGTCTGGACATTTACCGCTGTGACAGTGCCCGAAATACCGCGTGTTTTCCATCTCTCGATCTCTTTCGCACGCTTTTGAGCGATATCGGATTTTGACATCAGATAAACAGCTCGTGCGGGCAGCGATTTGCCGTCCGGACTCATAATTCCGGTTACCATCAACTTGTCGCCTGCTCCGATATCGGCGGCTGTCGCCGCGACCGCAGTTTTTAAGCTTGGATTTTCGGCCGTCACTTTTTTGAACTCAGTCTTATCGGTGATCGCAACATTCACTTCGCCGGTCTTGGCGGCCACAACTATTGACGTCGCATTTATCGAAACGACATCTCCGGTTACGACGGACGGTTTGACTGCTTCGGGAGTCTGGCCAAACACCATCGCAAACACACCTGAAAATATAAAAATAAGAATTGAAACAATGAAATTCTGTACCATTTTGTTATGAGATCCTCGATTCTCTCTACGCCCGGACAAGGCAAATTGTTGCGCCCCTCAAGGAACTATGACGTTAATTCTATCAGTAAGGTTCGAGCTGTTTTGTAAAGAAGTGTAAAAATCTGCAAGCAATTGACTTACGCGATTTGGCGGGTACGGGGAGAGCGGGCCGTAAGGATCAGCCCAATACCGAAAGCAAAGACCGAAAATAAAGCGAAGATCCAGATGTAAGGCAGCGAAAGAAGAAGGGTCCAAACAAGAACGCCGGCCAACGTCGCAAGCGACTCGGAACGGTTGTTTTCGGGGAAAAAGTGCTTCTGGAGCAACTTTCCGGCGCTGACCTGCAACGCGACTCTGCCGAAGACATAACCGAGCAAAAGCAGCAGCAATCCCATCGCCCCGACCGTCGCACTTAGAAATGTAGGTAGAGTAATGGCTCCGGTCAATATCAAAACCGATGCGAGCATAAATGCCCCGGCACCAATTCCGCACACTTTGAGCGAGGAAAGCTGTATTCGGGCGACAGCCCGACTGACGGCACCCGGAGCGACCGTTGTCATCGCAAGCGAAATTACGAACCAAAGCAGCGCGACCACGATACGCTGGGCGACAAAACTCCACGACCAGCTCGGCGAGAATATCTGCGACGGATTCTGGGCCATGTCCTTGATCTCATCTTCGAGAACGCCGAACATCACTGTTTCTTTTCCCGGTTCCCGCAGCGGCGTTTGGCTCTTAGGTTTATAGCTTCCGCCAAATACGATCACATCTCCGCCGATATAGGCGCCCTCTTCCTGGATCACATTTCCGCCGATCGTCGCTACATCGCCCTCGACACGCCCCTCGATTGTTACGTCACCGCCGATAGCGAGCACACCCTTCGCCTGTTTTTTGACGATCACAGCCTTGCCGAATACATATACTTCCTGTTCCGGGGCGTTCTGCACGATCACGGTCGTATCGTCTTCGGACACGGAAATTTCAGGATGAGCAAAGGTTACTAAGCAGAATGCTAAAATGCAGATCGCAGCGGCGGAAGATCGGCGTAGTATCGAAGCGAGAGCCGTGGACGAAGTTGTGGTCGGTAATAAATATCGCACGGCGGCAGGAAACAACTCTATATTCTACGAAGTCTGAAAACCATTTTCGAAAGCAGTACGGACGTCGCCGCGAAAAGCCCGAATCCAACAACAACTCCAACTATTCCCATCTCGAATGGTGCTGCCAGCGTTCTCAATACAACGACCACACCCACAAAGAACGAGTAAACGATACGCCCAAAAAAGCCTCCGACTGCCGCTGTCTGCTCCAAAACGCTGGTGAACCCCGCGAAAACATTGCCAGCCTCGGCGCCCATCGCAAACAGGACAAAAAGCAGGAGTGCCGCAATGATAAAGAACGCGTTAAATCGCTCCCGAGGCCGCCGCAGTCCGGCAACGCTGCTTTCGGCATTGGCAACGATCTGCCGAGTGAAATCCTTAGGCAATTCGATCTCGTTTTCACTGCTCAAGCGGCTGTTTAGTTGATTGAGAAAATTCTTCTGGTGATTTAGTTCCTTCAGGCAGGCTGTACAGGATGTAAAATGTGATTCGAGTTCGAGTTCACGGTGCGCGTCGAGTTCGCCGTCCAAATAAGCGGCGATCTCAAACGTCGGACAGCTATCCTTTTCTATGTCGAGCTCGTTGTTCATTTCCAGCTAAATTCCCTTAAAACCCCTTTCAATAAACAGTTCACGCATCATCTCACGGGCGCGGAACAAACGATTCTTGACCGTTCCGAGCGGCAAATTCGTAACCTCGGCGATCTCGTCGTAGCTCAGATCTCGCGAGTGTCGCAGGATGATCAGATCACGGTAGGCATTGGGCAGGCAGCGCACGACGGCATCGATCTCATTTCGCCATTCGCTGCGCTCGTGATCCTGTTCGGGCGACGGGCTTCGGCTCTCGATCTGGAGCTGAAAGGTGCCGTCAGCATTCTCGGCCTCGATGCTCTGGGGGGTGATGCTGTTCCGCCTCATGTGATCTATAGCCGCGTTATGAGCGATGCGATAGAGCCAGGTCGAAAATTTGTATTCGTCGCTATATTTCGAGAGCGAATTATAGACCTTTATGAATACTTCTTGCGTGACGTCGAGCGAAGCCTCGTAGTCGCCGAGCATGCGGAAAACATAGCCCGTGATCGGCCTCTGATAGCGATGAACCAGCTCCTCAAAGCTCTCCGAGCGGCCGGTCATCGCACTCACGATGAGTTCGCCGTCGGTCAGAGATTTAAATCCATTTATCGCGATTGATTGCGCCAGCATACTTTGGAGAATACTACGGTATTCTCTGAAATAATGTTTCAAACTGCAAGTTAGAAATTTAACCCATCGCCGCGAGGGCCGCGGGAGCCGCGATCTCGTCAAAACTGAAGCTGTTGTCAGGCAGGTAAAGGCCGACGTCATCAGGCCGCAAGATCTGGGTGGCACGACCGAGAGCCTCGGCGGCAATATCTTTGACCTTAGCCGGAACCAGATCACGGCCAATGATGAGCAGCCGTTCGAGTGTTCCGCCGCCTGTTTCGCCGCCAAAGCGGTCGTTATAGAACATCAACAGGCGATAGATCTCGTCATCGATCTCGTTTTGTTCGCATGTGACGCTTCGGACGACCGAGGGCTCAGTTCCACGCAGCAGTAACGCCGTAAAACCGTCATTCTGCCCGCTGATGAGCATCGAATCGCCCGGCAATTTACTGCTCAGCAGCCAATTTGCCTCGCTCACGGCACGCGGCAGAACTAGCCCGGCCTTCCAACCGAACGCCTCAAAAACGCTCTCGTATTCATCTATGACCGACAGTTTGATCGCCGTCGCAAAATAACGAGCCTTGCCGTCGCGATCAGGTGAGATCGGCTGTTTCGACATCCGAAGTTCGGCAGCCGGTGCACCAAAACTTTGTTCAGCCTTCCAGTCGAGAATCTCTTCTGCCTCAGCTTTTGCTGCCGGCTGAGCCTCGAGCGTAAGGATGGCGGTACGGGCCGTATTGCTCGGAAGGGCGACGGACCAACGCTTTTGACTAAGCAGTCCGGCATTCGTCACAGCTTCTTCGAGGCAGGCTCCGAATTCCGGACGGCTCGAAATATTCTGATCCAAAAAACTCGGTGTAACGAGTCCGGCCGGCAAACTCACTGTCGCCGCCTGCTTGATGCCAAACATCCCGCGGCCCTGCTTTTGCAGAGCGATAGCGGTTATGCCGTCGCGTTCGATGCCGAGTGCGGCATTTGGATAATTTGGTTCGAACATCTATCTCTTAGTATTTGCTAAACTCGACGCCTTCGCTGTCGGCTCCGTCGGCAAGGCTCTTGACATCTTTCAATCCGGATTCCGCGTCCGGCGAATTGGTATCTTCGCCCTGCACCTCGTTCCATTCGGCCTTTTCGAGGATCGGATCGATCGGCTTTTCACGCAGGTATTTATCGGTAACGAGATCGTCGAGTGATTTCGGCAGCTTGCCTTTGTCAGCCGAATACTGATCGATCGCACGCCGCATCTGCCACAGATTTTCTTTCAAAACAACCTCGCGGGCATGCTGAACGCTTCGCTGATACGTCGGCACAGCGACCGACAGCAGAATGACCAGTATCAGCATCGCGATCATCAGTTCGAGCAGCGAAAATCCGCGTTGATTTTTTGACTTACCAGGTACTATATTTCTCACCATTCAACGCCTCTTCGTCCGAACTCGAACGGATATCAAATACATTTATCTCGTCCCAATTTTCGGAATCTTTATCCTGATACGACGACCGTATCTTCCAGTCGGCTTCGCCGGTCATCGGATCGATCGGCAGCTCACGCAAATAGATCTTGTTGAGCTCCTTCGTCTCGTTGATCTCGGTTGCCTGCCGCGTCCCGTCCGTGATGCCGCTGCCGCCGCGGAGGTTTGCACCGCGGGCCTTTACCTTGACGCCGTCAACCAGCGTTTCGAGCGTTGGCGGATACCGGTCGAGATTATCGGTCTCAAAGATCTTGCAGTCATCTATAACAACACGCGAACGAGGATCAGCAGGTATGTTCTGTCCGCCCTGCTGTGTCGGATTTCCGGATGTGACCGCACCTTGCGGGCAGGCACCTAACGTGTCGCGCTTGAACTCATCGATTGCGTTTCGCACATCTCGAAGCGTTTCTCTTAGCCGCATTTCCTTTTGCCGCTTCACCACATTTTGGGCGACCGGGATCGAACCCATCACAAGGATCGAGAGCACCGTCAGAGTCGCGACCAGCTCCAGCAAACTGTAGCCTGCCGAGTTGGACGTAAGATTTCTACGAAGAACGCTCACGTTATTATTACAAGCCAAACTTCACAACGAAATTCTTTCCGTCGGCCGTGAGAAAATTAAGCACGTCGCGGTCAAACTCTATCGCCGGCACACCGCCAATGAGAGCCTCGATCTCGACGTACGCGAGCACGCCGCTTGCCGATCCTGCCCGGTCATCTGCCGCGACGAGCGAGACAAATGTTTTTCCATTCTGATTTAAGAACGGCGCCACCGCTTTATTTGCAGAATTTACACCGTAAACATCCCCGATCGTGACCGAACAGACCACGATCTTCTTGGCGTCGTACTTGAGTCCCAAAACTGCTGAAGTGAACGGTGAATTTCCCGATACCAACACTGCGATCTTTGTGCGTTCGCCGGCCTTCAGCTCGGCACTGCTTAAACCCAGCTTTAACTCGGCTGACGGTCCAACGGGAGCGGATTCGACTACCGGCACATCATTTCCACTGACAACGTCGGAGGTTTCCTTGAGCTGCAGCGTCTTCACGCTCGAATCGATCGGCTTGAGCGTTGGTTCGCTGCCGGTCGATACATTTGTGATAGCCGCACCGTTTGTCGCGGCCGGCAACGAGACTGTAGTATCGCGGACATACTCAGGAGCTTCTGCCGTGCGGTCAGGAAGCTGTACTTCGACGACGGTCGGCATTCTGCGAGCGGCGGCCAGTAGGTCCTGCTGTTCGTCTTCAATGACCATTGCTTCGAGCGAGTTCTGAGTCGGTACCGCCAAACTTCCGGTCGGCCGCTCGATCTCGTCCTCAGGCAAAATGGCCGGAGCCCGGATAACCCTCGGGGTGACAGCAATTACGATATCTACCTGACGGTTATCTTTGGTCGGAGATGTAAACAGACGTCCGAGGATCGGTATCAGCCCCAAGATCGGAATTCCCTGACGGCCGTTCGTCTCGACGCCCTGAGCGACACTTGCGAGCAGCAGCGTTTTATTGTTCTGAACGCGGGCCGTGCCTTTGATCGTTCGTTCGGTAAATGTCGGCGTGAGCGTCGAAGCACCTGCAACGTCTTTCGATTCGATCTCCATCGCGACCTGAACGTCCTGATTCGGGAACACTAGCGGCTTAAATTTCAAGGTCAAGCCGACCTGTTCATAGTTAATAACGTTCGAAACGAAACCGCCATTGTTTCCGGTATTGCCGCCCGTCTGATTTCCGTTATAGATCTGAGCGCTCTGCACCGGCACCCGCTGACCGATCCGGGCTGACGAATCTTCGTTGTTGAACGCGTGGATCTGCGTCGAGGCGATGAGTTTCGTGTTCGATTTTGCCTGAAACGCCTGAAAATTACTGATCGGCAAGGCAAAGGCAACACTGGCGAGGTCGAGCAACTTGAACGGCATGCCGGATGTAATGGGCTGCGAACTGCCTGCCGATTGACTGCCCAGGCCAACACCGCCAAGATTAGCGAGCGTCGTCGCCGAACCGATCTGGTTGCCAAACTGCAGCAGATCGCTCTTATTAACCTCATAGATAGCGACATCCATCACGACCTCGGCACGGTCCTTATCGAGCGATTTGATCAATTGGCCTATCAGGCGGATGTTCTCTTCGGTGTCGCGAATGGTGACGCTGTTGGTCGCGTCGTCGGTCAAAACGATCGTCTGACTACGACCGGGCTGGGCCGGAATCGCCGTCTGTACGACCTTTGCGATATCCTTAGGTGCCGCGTTTGCAAGGTAAAATGTACGCAGAACGAGCTGTTGAAACTTCGTCCGCTGTGCCTGAGACGCGACCATTATGGTATGCGGACCGACACGCTGAAAGAAAAGGCCTTCCTGCAAAAATATATAGTCGAGTGCACGAGCGGCCGTCACACCCTTAAGCTCAATACTCGTCTTACGGCCCGGAGTTCGAAATGATTCGGTATCGAACAGTACATTTAGATCCAGTTCGCGTGCAAGTTCCTTGATGATGAATTGGAGATCGATCCCCGGTGCGGGGTATAGAACGTCCCGCATTTTTTCCAGCCGCTGCGGTATCTGTGCGGCCGGATCGGCTTGACGGCCATATGACGTCGGCACAAGTTTCAGTTTATCGTCCTTTTTGGCCCCCGGAAGATTGTTGTTTATTTCCTCCTGAAGCCGCACCATTCGAGCCATTTCCGATTTGGCAAAATCGTTCGTGGGGTCATAGGCGTAGGCCTTGCGAAACGCGACATAGCCTCCTTGATAGTCCTTTTCGTTAGCCGCAAGCGTGCCTTTCTTGATATACATCTGAGAAGCCATGAAAAGCGCGCGCGTCAAGTGGAGCTTATATTCGGGGTTTCGCGAGTTATCGGCGACAGCGAGGGCGAATTCCTCCGCAGCCTTGTCCCATTCCTCGGACGATTCGTGCTTCATGCCCTGTTTGAAGTGCTTTTTGCCGTCTCCAAACGCTAAAACGGCGGTCGGCGAAAACATCGCAGCCAACAGCAAAAGACTCAGAAATGCTCGAATATTGAACGCTCTTTTCATAACTTTTTTTATTTGATCTCGACGTCTGTAAATGCCTGATCGAATCGCTGGACCAACCATTAACACGTACCCAAACTGCTTTTGTTGCAATAATTTTGATCTGACCGCCCCAAAAACGACGCTCCGCTAATTTTCTGTTTTAATTGTGAAAAATGCAATCAGAAATTGAAATTCTGCGGCGGGATATTATTTCTCGAGCCGTTCTTTTGCCCGGTCGATAAAGACCTTGATCATCTCGGTGATCCGTTTTGTCATTTCGTGGCTGATGAGACTTTCACCTGCTAGACCGGCCAAATAATGCAGATCGCGGGCATTCTTTCGGCGAAGCTCGACCATTTGCGAGAAATGGACGACCGTCAGATCTTTCGCCTTTTCCAGGAAGTCGGCCGAGTAGCGAAGGAGATTTCCTGTTTCGGCCCCGACCGGCGACCATTCGATCCTTTCATCGCTATTCTCTGCGAGTTCAACGGCGAATTTCTGCAGCATCTTGCCAACCAATGGGATCTCAGCTTGGATCTTCCAATGGGCCACGCCGCTCGCGTCCAAATGGATCTGCGAAATTCCGGGCATCAACTCCGCGAAGTTGGCCACGTCCGCAAAAAATTCACGAACCTTTTCAACGCTCGACCGTACTTCGATCTTGTTGTTGTAACCTGCTTTTACAGTAAACATAAATCAGTAGTAAGTAGTCGGTAGCCAGACGTCGATAGGATGCCGCATTCCGCTCTCCGCACTTAAAACACTCCGTTAAAGACGATCGCATTAAAAAACGGCCTAGTGTTTGCCCTTGTCATTCCTCTGAAAAACGGATCTTCGGCGAACAGCACGACGTGGCCGCTGCCCATCGATTCGTCGATCACGTATGCAGTTCCCTTGAGCAGCCGCTCGGTATTGCCTTCCCAAACAAATCCTGAGATGGTCAGCGGCTTTTTGGGGTTGGCATCGAATACAAGCGCGTTCGTCCCTTCTTTAGAATAGCGGAAGAAGTAGCCGCTAGCCATTAGCACCGGCATTTCGTCGCGGTTTACACCGTAGTTGAGATACGTCGTGCGGTCGACCGTCGCACGCATGATCGAGCCGGGCAGCGCCTCAGGCACCTTGTTGGCATTTGCCGAAGGCGAAGCGATCGGCGGCAGACTGGGAGCGATGCCCTCGGCACGGTCAGATTTCATCTCGACCGGCACCGTGTCCGGAGATGGCGAAGGCGAAAGCGACGGTTTTGCCTCCGGCTTGTCGTCGGCGACCTTGCCCTTTTGCTCGTCGTCATCGCTGCCAACCATTTTGGATGAAGACAGGCCGACATCCTTGAGCGTCGCGAAAACGGACGCACCGCTGATCGTCACGATCGTGCCGCCGCCCGAGGCAAATTCCTTGAGTGCCGACACACCGCCGCTGCCGAACGAGCTCATATATCGTCCAGCCGAGCCCTCGGGAATGATCAGCACATTGTAGCCCTTCAGCCCACCGCCGCGGATCGAGCCGATCGTCATCGGCGTGAATTTGACACCGTGCTTGTCGAATGTCCACCAGATCGCACCGTACGATTCCTGCGTCACGCCTTCGTCAGCTGCGATCGCGATCTTTGGTTCGCGAAGCGATACAACAGCCTCGCCGCCGACACTTGTATCGCCTTCGTCCGAAAATCCTGAGTTAACAGCCGTTACATTAACGCCCATTTCCCGCGAATATTTTGCGATCGCATCGTGGATCGTGTCCGGATTGCGCGAAACGCGGACGACAAATGTTCCCTGTTTCCAGTTTCGCCCGCCGGCATTAAGCTGACGAGTAGCGACCGCGACCTTAAATCCGTTCTGCATCAGCCTCATCACCATCGCGCTAGTCGAATCGGTCTCGTACGGAATGATGTACGAGATCGAGGCTCGTCCGGTCACGCCTCCGCGTTTTGCCGTTTCGAGATACGCCGCATCGACCATTGTTCCGGCGACGTTCGTCGATTCCTCGGTCCACCACGCATCGACGCCGAACGAGAGCGGCAGCGACCATGCCGTGATGTCGTAAAAACCATAATCTTCCTTAGGCTGACCCTTGCCGCGCATTTGATTGCGTTTGAAACGGGCCATATTGTCGTCGACGAACGCTTTATCCTGCGGAGTGTCCTGTTCGAGTATCGACTTGATAAATATTCGCTGCGGCTGATCGAGATCGACAATGTACGAACCTGCCGGAAACGTTTTCGAAGCCGCCCGCGAGTCCTTTTCCATGTACGTATGAGACGTCGGCGATGTGAATGAAGTAGACGCGACCTTCACCTCTATATTCGAAAGCCGTAATACTTCGACCATTTCGGCGGCCTTTACGCGGTCACTCGTCGGATCAATAACGACTCGCTTCATCTTCGAGCCTGTGTTCGCTGCCATGCCCTTGGCACGAAAGTCGTAAAAATCCTTGAGCCGTTCGACCTTGTGCTTGGCATTGGTCTCGAGCGTCGTCATCGACGCGACGTAATGCTTCGCGATCGACGAACGAAAGGTCACGATCGTCCCGTCCTCACGCGTCCAATTGAGGCCTTTCGGCCCGCCGCCATCAGTCTCATATGTCATTCCGGTCGCACCGTTGAGCGACGGATACATGTCCCAATATCCCGGATAGAACGCGTCAAATACGTCGCGCACGTAATAGTCCCACTTGTTCGCGTCAAACGCGGCCGCGTTCGCACGTCCGTAGCGGTCTTCCCATTTGGCGGTCACAGGCTGGGGCAGATTCGGATTTGTCGGCAATCCGGTCGGCGGAAAGAAATATTGCGAAGGCTGGCCGTGATGGTCGACCGCGAGCTGCGGGTTCCATTCCATATAGGCCTTTTGCATGTTTCGGGATTCTTTCTGCGAGAAGGTGAGCGTGTCGCGATTGAGGTTAAAACGGTAATGGCTGACGCGGCCCCAGATCGCCCACGGTTCGCGGTGCTCGATAGCATTGCGGTCCGGTGAACCGATCGCCACCGAGTTGTACCAGGTCGCAAAACGTTCGTGCCCGTCCGGATTTTCGCCGGTCAAAACGAGAACGACCGTGTTTTTGAGGATATCGAGCGTCGCCGGCTCATTCGACGCCGCAAGCTGGTATATCACCTGCATGAACGCCTCGAACGACGACGATTCGTTGCCGTGTATGGTATATGCCATCCACGCGATCGTTGGATTGTTCTGCGCGATAGAGTTCGCCTCTGATGCGGAAGTCGTTCGCGGGTCGGTGAGCTTTGCGTTTGCCGCCCTGATCTCATCGAGCCGTGCAATGTTTTCCGGGGACGAGATCGCCACCAAATGCTGCATACGGTGTTCGTTGGTCGTTCCGATATCAAAGATCTTCACACGGTCCGGCGCCGCCGCGGCAATGGCTCCGATCACCTGCTCCATCTGTGCATAGGTTGTATGATGATCTCCAACGTCATACCGCAACAGGGCTTGCGGCCGAGGCACATTCGGCCGATATTCGCCGCGTGTGTAAAAATCGAACTTCGGTTCGGTCTGAGCCAAGGCCGACACAGCCAGAAAAAGGCAAAATGCCGCAAAAAACGTATATTTGGTTTTCATCGTCTATTGAATGGAATCTGCTAAAATCGATCTCGGAATGATACGCGAAGATTATAACAAAAGATTCGCTCTGTCAGAACCACCTGCGGTAGCGGGTGGTTTAGTCCACGTGCAGAAGCCCGCACGAAGTAAGAGCGTCCTCGCGAAGTTGAACTAGATAGACCGCATGCATAACGATCCAAAGGCCCTCTGCCCCAAATGCCACTCCCGCGAATTCAAACCGTGGTCCGACCTCGACCGCGACGAAAAGATCGCCGCCGAAACACGCCCGAACTCCGCGAAATTCACCCCAAATCAAAGAAAAAAGCACCGCATCTGCACGCGGTGCTGGTTTGAACGAGACGATCTGGGACCCGTTCTGACCTAGAGTCTTTGAGACTGCCGGAACACTCTTATCCGTTCACTTTCCGACGCTCGTTCTCGATTCCGTTTGTGATCATCAATTTAATAAGACTTTGGTACGGAATGTCGCGGTGATTCGCAATTACCTTTAGCGCATTGATCGTCCCCTCGGGCAGCCGGAGCGAGATCGATTTCAAAGACGGTTTGAGGTTCGGCAGATCGACCCGTCGTGCCGCGGCCGTGTCAAAATAATCTAACGGAGAGTTAGTCGCCCAAAACTCTCGTTCCGCATCTTCGTCTTTGAACTTTGGTATCTTTTTCATAAGCCTTTGTAAAACTCCCTTTCCCGGCGGCTCATATCACGAGCCGAAATGACTCTCAGAAGGTTTTGACGTTTGGTAAAAACAACCGTCAAAAATCTGACTCCGTCCGTGACTCCAAATGCGGCGAACCTTCTTTCGATATCTGAATGCTTCGGATCATCCGCGATAAGTAGCGGGGCGTTAAAGAATATTTCCTCACATTCACCCTCGGAGACGCCATGCTTTAGACGGTTTTTGTCACGATTTCCTTCGTCCCATTCAAACCCTTCAAAACTTATTAGATCCGAATAGTCCACATCAGGATTGTATATGGCTGCGATATGCAATTCAAGTGAAATTTAAAGGCTTCGATATGCGTTACGGAAAAAGGCCGCCAGAAATTCGCATTCCCGACAGCCCTTTATATTTCTATCAGGTATTAACTACGGCGTCATTTGCACACCAAAATCGAAGAACTTCGAACCGACGCCCGCCGCACTGTTGGCGTTGCCGCTGTTGAGCAGCATAAAACCGTATTCACCCTTCTTCAGAGGCGCGGTCGCTGTAACCTTAAATGTGCCGTTACCAAGGTCCTCGGCTTTGAGGCCTACGACGTACTCGTCTGAAAGGCCGCCTTTGCCGCCCCAAGAATTACTCTTGGCGATGGTCACCTCGCGATTATCGCTGCGTTGGTTAAAACGCACAAGCGTAAATTCATTCGGCGTCGAAGGTATTCCGCTCGAAGTGTTCATACCGCCGCTCGTCGTGTCGAGGTAAAAATAAAACACCGGATCGGTCGAATTTATCTGCATCGTCGCGTTGCGGCCAGGCAGGTTCGTCTTGGTCTTGATCTTGCCAAGCCCGAACGGCGTCATCGATGCCGTAAAAGCACCACCGGTGCGGTTCTGAGCCGAAACATTTGGATTGAGGCGTGTCATTTTCCTGGCGCCGTCCTTCTCCTCGTACAGATAGATTCCGTAGCCGTGTTTCGACATCGGATCGTTCGGGTCGCCGGACGCGGTGACCTCAGCAGCTCCGGTCGAACTTGACGTCGCGCCGCCGACAGGTTTTCCGCTTTTCGCTTCGAGCATCGCACCGACCACATCGTCACCGACGCCGGCTTGCTTGAGCTTAATAAGTGCGTCCGTCGACAGGTCGAAGTTTGATTTTGTCGATTTGATCTTTCCGACGATGATCGCACTCGAAAGCCCCGCTTTGGTGAGCGAGATGACTTCGTCATTGGTCATCTCGTCCTGTGCAAACACTGTCGCGGCACTCAAGCACAGCAAGAGGCTGAAAATTAGGGTTGAAACTACATTCTTCATACTTACTTCTCCTTAAGAATATCTTTGCAATGTACCGCGTTTACGTCACAGCCTCTTCTTAGCTGTCGAATAGTTATCACGGGCACGAATATCAAGATCCGGACGATAAACACGCACTCTGATCGAGTATCGCTTGCCCGGCGTTTTTTCACTGCTAGGATAATAACCCAAACTGTAAATTTTGCGAAGTTCGTCAGCAATACGCGCAAATGCGGAATTTAAATTCGTCGTTGAGCTGACCCGCTGCACGCGGCCGCCCGTGTTCGAGGCGAGGTCTTGCAGAAAATCTTTGGCTGTTCGATAATCTTCTTCTTTTTCGCCTTTGACGAGCGGAGCCTCGACGACGTAGGGCCGATCGTCATCATCGTATAGAACCTGAGCGTCCTTTCTACGCATTTCACGGACGTCGTCGAACGTGTCGTATTGGATAGGGTAAATTAGCGTATCCATTTCCTGGATAGCGTGAATTATGTCTGCGGCCCTTGCGGTCTTACTCGTCGTGTCGACGCCGTCGCTGAGCAAAACGATCGCCTTTCGGCCGACGATCGGTTTGAATTTGTCGTTGATGACCTTATCAACGGCCGTGTAAACACTGGTGCCCGAACCGATCTTTGCACCCTCGATGGCATATCGTAGTGCCTTTCGATTGTCGGTGGGCTCACAAAGCACACGGACCTTTTCGTCAAACGAAACGACCATCACCTTGTCGTCTTTGCGAAGCTGAGCGATAAACAACATCGCGGCCGCCTGTATTTCGTTAAGCTTAAATACGCTCGAATAGCTCATGTCGAGCATCAACGCGACCGTAAAGGGCGCATCCTGGCTCGAAAAATAGGCGATCTCCTGCTCAACGCCGTTCTCAAAGATCTTAAATTCGTTTGGTTTGATATCCGGCACCGGCCGGCCGCTCTTTGACGTAACCCGAACAGGGATAGTCACGAGATCAGTATCGACGCGGATGATATCGTCGTCAGGCTTTTTTTGATCGGCTTTTAATTCAACGACCGGATCATTCGCTTCGTTTCGCGAAACGCTCTCGGAATAATTTTTGTGAAAGCCGGATTGCGCATGTGCAAATGTGCCGAAAATAAGGATAAGAATTGGGACGATCGCACGCATCAGTAAGCCGATTATACAAGAATCGGGTTAATACGCTTAAACTTTTTTCGGGTTAGTTGGACGTCTTTATTGCAGTCACTTTCCAACGGATATTGGCGCGGTCGTCTTTGCGGTCAAAACCCGGAATGTCGAGTGTGATAGGAATAGTCTCGCCCGGCGGCAGATTTGGGTGCTGCATCGGCACGACAAGGACACGCTTTTCACGCAGCACCTCGTTTTTTTGCGTGATGACGCTCACGTTCACCTCAAGCGCGGTTACATTGCGGTCGCCTTTGTTCTTGATATTACCGTGAATATACATCGAGATCGTGCCCATTCCGGTTGGCGATTCGACGGTCTTATCATCGGTCGAAATGATGATGTCCTTGTTGACCGCCGCAAACTCGGGCGAGCCTTCGCGAAGTGCATCGGCGAGTATCTGGGCCGTCTGTTGCTCCATCGGCGGCTTGAACGATAGAAAGTAAATTGCGATGCCGATAACGGCCACGCCGACCAGCACGCCTACGACCAACAACGGATTAAACCCGCGCTTCGTCCCCTCGTATTTGAATTCCTCGTCCATAGAATGATATTACCGCAAAGACATCGAGAATCTAGCTAAGAAAATTAACCACGGATAAATACGGATAAACACAGATATGAAAGGCAATAACGCAGCGGAATAAAATTATCTATTCTTAACCGTTTTTATCTGTGTCGATCTGTGGTCAATACTCTTACTTCTTAGACACCGACTTTCGGCAAAAGGTTCCTCGATAGGTTATCATTTTGTCCACAGACGCGAAAAATGTCCACGTCCGACGCCGAAAACCCAACGCTTCCCCGCTACGTCGAGGCCGCACTGCCAGTGCCTTTGCGGCGTGTTTTCACCTACCGCGTGCCCGAAGAAATGCGCGAAAAGCTTAAGCTCGGAGCCCGCCTGATGCTGCCCTTCGGCCGCCGAAATCTGACCGGCTATGCCGTCGGTCTGCACACGGATCTTCCCGCCGATGTCGAGATCGACGAATCAAAGATCAAAGACATCATCGATGTCACCGACGAAGAACCGCTCATCACGCCCGAGATCCTTAAACTGACCCAATGGACCGCTGATTACTACGCCTCTTTCTGGGGCGAAATGCTCAAGGCAAGTTTGCCCGCCGGCATCAACAGCGAAAAAGTACGTCCAAAACGCCGAAAGGCCGTTCGGTTGATTCAACAAAGCTCCCCTCCTTACCAAGGAGGGGTGGCAGCCGCTTCGGCTGACGGGGTGGT
>CAZVDM010000052.1:0-20580 GCA_964625555.1 uncultured Chloracidobacterium sp. | reverse complement strand
GAATACGCCGTTATTATTACAATTGTTTGAAACTCTTAATACGCTATCGGTTGCTTATCGTTTCGAAAAACAAACGGCAATCTTATATTTTCGGCATTTCAAAGTCAATTTTCAGCGCCAACTTAGAATGTGCGTCCGACCGTGAATCTAAATCCGTTGCGTTTTCCGGGAAGGAAAATACCCGGCAGCTCGGCGGTGTAGCCGAGTTTCGCATTGGGATTATAATAATAGATCAATCGGAAGGGCACATTTACAATTGGCACCTGAACGCGCAGCTCGACCCCGACGCTCGCCTTAAAATCTTTGATGCCGGCAAACGCACTTTCGTTAACCTTGAGCAAAGAGTTTTGCTGAACTTCACCTCTCAGGTAAAGCTGCTGGATCTGCGGCGAGATGGTCGTCGGACAGCCAAAACGGTTGCCGCGGCAAAACTCGGTGATGTAATCGGTCTTGGTCATCACACGGCCGCGGTAATACAAGATACTGCCGAAGCTGCTCTCGAGAACCGGTGTATTTATCAAACCAAGTGCGGTCAAACGCCCTGCACCGAGAAATGTATCGTCAGCCAAGAATTCGCTGTTGATCGTCTGCGTACCGCTCTTTCGAAGATTGAATACCGTACCGACGTCCGCAAAGACCGCCATCGTTGCCGGGCCAAACAGCGGAATGCGATATTCGAGGTTGCCCAATATTTCGGTGTCGCCGCCGATGAAGCGATAGTTCCTCGAGAAAAGTGCGGGATTTGCACCTGCCGCACCTGTCACCTGTCCGATCGTGGCGATCTCGTCCCGGTCGCGGTTGGTCAGTCCGTGATTCACATTCGCGGTTCCCGCTGCGTTCGTTGCGACCACGACCGCACGGCTTGTGACATAAGTATCAAACGGTGCGACGGGCCCGATCGAACGCGAATTATAACCGCGGATGTCGTTCTCGCTGCCGAGATAATAACGCTCGTACGCGGGGACCCCGCCGACGAATGAGATCGAATTTGCATTCTTGATCTTGTCGGTCGGTGACCACGAACCGATCGTACCGGCCTGGATCCTAAAGGCGAGGACCTCAGGATTCTTTGATTTCTTTTTACGGATCGGGATGAAATTTGAATACGTTACATTCGGCTGATAAGTGCGAACGTCACCGCCAAGGCCCGCAAATCCGAGCGATACTGAAAGCGAGCTGCCCTTGAGCGTATCGATACCGTTCTTGGCCGGCTGTCGAGTGTCGTAAACGAATGACGCAGTTACCTTGCTCGTCAGGATGTTCGGCTGCCGGTAAATGACAGGGATCCTGGTCGACGGATCAGCCGCCGCATTGACCGCCGGATCTGTGATATTTGTGAGCGAGAGCTGATAAGTAAATCCGACACGCGAAAACTGCGTGAACCTGCGTTTCTTGAAGAGAAGCTCAGACAGCGGAGCGGTCGCAAAGACGTTTGCACCGTAAGTGCTCTGTGTAAAGAGATTGCTCGAATCCGTTGTGACCGCAGCATTCGGGTCGTACAGGGAATTAAGAAGATCGGTATTCTGTGTCAGGAACGTGCCTTCGCCGAAGAATTTGTAACGGCTCGCGAAGATCGAAAATCCGACCGAGATCGGGCGATTTCGGAAGTACGGTTCCTGATACGAGAACTGCAAACTCTGCTGGCGGTTACCGGCACCGACGTTGAACGACAGGATCTCGCCGCGTCCGGCAAGGTTATTGGTCGAATATTCGAGCCCGAAAAATGAACCGCCGATTCCCGAAATACCGCCGTTGAAGGAGATCTGCTGGCGGCCCTTTTCTTTGACCTTGACGATCAGATCGACGTTGCCCTGCTCTTCATCAGTACGGATCTCGACGTCCTGATCTTTGTCGACCGGATCGAAATACTGCGTTTGATTGATACGGGCTACGGAGATCTCGAGGTAATTTTGATTGTAGATGTCGCCTTCGTTGATCAGGAATTCACGACGGAGCACGCGGTCACGTGTAAATGTGTTGCCTGTGAATTCGAGACGTCGAAGCGAGAACTGTTTGCCCTCGTCGATCCTGATGATAATATCGACGACGCCCTCGGCAGCATTTGTCGGATTGTCTTTGAAATCAGGTTCGAACTCGGCGTTGTACTGCACAAATCCCTGGCCGCCGTAAACCTTCTTGAGGTCTTCGTAGACTGCGTCCTGCAGGCGTTTGCCATCGGCGATCTCGCCTTTTTTCAGTCCGACGTAACCGAGGATCTGCTGCTCGGAAAAGATCGAGTTGCCCTCGACCTTTAATTCTCCGACACGGAAAATGCGGCCTTCGGTGACAGGTACCACGATCTTGAGCGTGTCGTCTTTGGATGTAAGCAGAGGGATCGGAAAGTTTCGCAGGATCGGAAAACCGGTACGCTTATAACCGAGGCCAACGATCTGCGGTTCGCCGATACGGGCCTGAAAATAGCCTTTCGAGAACATATACGACCGGACGTTCTTCTGGAGGTCGTACTGGAGTTTTTTCAGGTCAAGGATATCCTGCCCTTGAAAGCGAACGATGATGCCGGTCTCCTTGACCAACTCAAGCGCACCCCGCAGTTCACTGTCCTTGAATTTTTCGTTTCCGTCGAAATCGATCTCGACGATCCGCGAACGGTAACCTTGCTCGATGTTGAACGTAAGAGCTATCGAAGTTGCCGAAACCTGATCTTCCTGAACGGATACTTTGGCGTTTGGAAATCCTTTTGACGCGAGCATCTCACGCAAAACACGTGTCGCATTTCTCGCTTTGACCGGATCGTAGACCGATTCTTTCGAGATGCCGACACGTTTTTCACGGAACTCTTTGAGAACGTCCGATTCCTGGATCGCCTTCATTCCCTTGAACTGGAGATCGCGGATGATGGCGAGTTCGCGGACCTCAAAGATCACATTGACGCCGCCGCGGACACCTTCTTCGGTCAATACGCGGGTCGCGGTCTTATCGAAGAAGTTTAGTGAGAGCAATTCCTTGAGATCTCGCTCGAGTGCTGCCGGATCGTAGACGTCACCGGGACGTGTCTTGATGTAATAAAGCAGATCTTCGTCGCGAAGACGGCGGTTGCCCTGAATATCAACACTCTCAACTACCTGCTGAGCTTTTTTGACGCTCTCGCTTTTTGACGGATTATTCGCAGTGTCGTTTGTTTTGGCGGCGGCCGGGATCGCAAACGCGATAAATGCCAGGCAAACGATCCCTAGTGCGCGAAGATTATGCATAAAACCGATTATCCTTGTTATGAGTGCAAATTAAAGAGCTTCGAAAAGCTCTGATATGCCGAATCGTCTTGTTCGAAACACAAAAAGATCATGAACAAAACCGGCATTTCAATGTCGGATTTTACGCTATCTATGATTCGCGCCTATCTCCACAGGTTGCCCTCAGCCTTCGATCTGAACAAACTACGGATTATACAGCGAAAACGCGCAAAAATAAAAGCTGATAAGGCAAAGACACGCGCCCAAGTGAGCGTAAAACGGCGCGCGAAAATGCCCAACCCGGTGCAATTGCGTGCGAACGGATCAGGCATCATCACGGCGTTTTGGCGCATCGTCCGGATTCCGCTAGCGAACGTAAACGCTCGGAACGGCCACATCTCCGGCCGCGCCGAATGTTTGGATAAGCGTTCCGGCTGTCGAACGCTGAACGAACCAGGTGGTCGTCGATGGCCTGAAAACACCCGCATCAAATTTGCCGTCGCCGTCAAAATCGCCCGGGATCGGAATATCGGTCGATATACCAAACGGAAATGCGAAGAACGAGAAATCGTTGCTTCTAAGCACGTACCATTCGCCGGTCGATGGCCGCCAAAATGCCATATCGGCTTTGCCGTCACCCGTATAATCGCCGGGCACGGCCTTGTCCGCGTTCGTCCCGAACTGAGCCGCTATTAGTCCCGCTGTGCTCCGCAAGATCCACCATTCGCCGGCCGGCCGCCGATATATAGCAAGATCGGCCTTTCCGTCACCGTCATAATCCGCGGGAACCGGAACGTCACCGGCCGAGCCAAATGCCTGGATCGTTGTGCCGCCGCTCGAACGGTTGATGAACCACGTCGTCGTCGAAGGCCTGAAAACAGCCGCGTCCGATTTGTTATCACCGTCGTAATCGGCCGGAACGGGTACGTCGCCGCTCGAACCGAACGGGAAGGCGAAGAACGAAAAATCTTCGCTGCGCAGCACGAACCAATTTCCGGTCGACGGCCGCCAGACAGCGATATCGGTCTTACCGTCACCGGTAAAATCGCCCGGTGTCAGGACATCTGAGGTCGCACCGAATGTGACCGCACCGTTCGTTCCGTTCGACGATCTGAGCCACCACCATTCGGCCGGAGCAGGGCGAAATATCGAGATATCTGTCTTGCTGTCGCCATCAAAATCGAATGGCGATCGGACGGCCGGAGGCACGACACCGCCGGTCGGCGTCAACGCCAACGTACGAAACGCTGTATTTGTGGTGTTTGTGGCAAGCTGAGCAAAATTGGCCGTCGGAGCGGCATTGTAACCTGTCGAATCGACGACGCTCAAGAGCTGTCCCGACTTGGTCGAATACAGCGTCACATCGCTGCCTGACACAGTGCCCGTCAGGCCGAAAAATCCGGTCTGCGAAATCACCGGCGGTCCCGTAACTGCGGGAAACGTACCGTTGTAGATCCAATTGCTGCCGACGAGCGAAAATTTCAAAACGCCGCCGCTCAATTCTGTCGGCGGTGTGAGCGCACCCGCCTCGCTGGCAACATATAATGTGTCCAAACCGGCAACTCCCGCACTCAGATCAGCGAAAAAGAAGCCGTTGAACGAGTTGGTCGCTGTCGGCATTCCCGGCAGGCTTGTGATGGTCTGCCCCGCCGTCGTCGGAAGCCCTGTACCGACCGAGGCAAAACGCAGTGCGGCTGAGCCGGAGGCCACATAAAGCTGGCCGCCGAAGATACGTATCACACGCAGGTTGGTGCCGGTATTGGCGACGACCGTGCCAGCACCCGAACCCCCGAGCGTGTTATATACGACGCCCGTTGACGCACCGACCGCCCACAGATTGATACCGTCATCGCTTGCTGCGCTTCGGATGCCGCTGCCGCTGAAACTGGTCGTGGTCGTCGTCGAATCGACGACACCATTGGCATCGACACGTCCGATCACTCGCGGGACCGTAGCCGACATGGTCGAGGCAACGGTCGCTGTTCCGACCGCAGCATTGTAACCGGTGATCAGGATGTAGCTGCCATTGGTCGATCTCGATATAGCGCATTCGTTCGTCGCGGTCCCGGCGGCCGTCAGCATTTGATTGGCGCCGTTCACAGCGGTAGGCATCGCGATCGACTGAACGAGCGCTCCGGCAGGCGTAAATTCGTCCAGAAAAACGGGGTTTGCAGCACTTGTCAGCGCGGCCGAACCGTCGCCGATGCGGCACACGACCAGATTGCCTGCCGTGAACGGCGCCGCAGCCGCACTTGAGACCGCCATAACTACTGACGTAACCGCAAGCAGCGACAAGCGAATGAACAACATCCTAAGATCAGCCATATTTACTCTCCGGGTTCGAAAATTGAATAGAGCAATCTTAGTCCTGTTGGGCCGTAAATTCAACTAAATTCGGGCGAACGTAACTTCAGCTTAACCGCTAAAAACGCGAAAAGACGCGAAAATGCTATTTCATCTTCGCGTCTTTCGTATAATTCGCGGTCAAGATATCTTATTTCTTCAACCATCCGAACAGGGCGTTCACGGTGATATCGCGGTTGGTCTCGTAGATCGCTTTTGTCAGCGGGACGGACATCGGGCAGACCTGGATACAGTTTTGTGCGTTGCCGCAATTGGTAATGCCGTCGTCACCGAGCAGGCCGTTGAGGCGGTCGTCTATATTTGCTTTTCCCGTGGGATGCATATTGAACAGATGTGCCTGAGCGATCGCCTGCGGACCGATATAATTGTCGTCGCCATACTGCGGGCAAGCCTCAAGACAGCAGCCGCAAGTCATGCAGCGAGACAAAGCGTAGCGTTCCTGAGCGAGTTCGTTGGTGACGTGCGGCCCGGGGCCGAGGTCGTATGTTCCGTCGAGCTCTATCCATGCATCGACCTGTTTGAGGTGCTCGAACA
The DNA here is from genome assembly GCA_964625555.1 of uncultured Chloracidobacterium sp. GTDB lineage: Bacteria > Acidobacteriota > Blastocatellia > Pyrinomonadales > Pyrinomonadaceae > OLB17. Next base: position 14,491 of record CAZVDM010000052.1, on the reverse strand, counting down.
TCTTCGATCGGTCGACCTTGAGGTCGCGGACGTTAGGGAATTTTGACATCGGAGCCAGCGTTACCGTATCGCCGCCGGTTGCCAGCAACAGATCATCGATCAACGCCGAGCACGATTGTCGAACCTTGCCGTTGATGACCATCGTGCAGATTCCGCAAACCTGTTCGAGACATGACATATCCCAAACCGGCGGTGTCGTTTGTTTGCCCTCGATCGTTACAGGATTCTTACGGATCTCCATCAGCGCCGAGATGACATTTAGATTGCGCCGGTATTTCAGCTCAAAGGTCTCCCAATGCGCCTGTGCACCTTCCTTTTCACGCCGCTGGATCTTAAATTTTATCGTCGCCGGCGGCGTTTCAAGGCGCTTCTTTTCGATGTGTGCGTTTGTGGTCATAAATGGATCATTTCAACAATTCTTCGCACGTCGCCTGTAGCTCGGGCAAATTTTCTTCGATTATTCCCCAAACAAGTCTGTCTGAAATAGACTCGTAACCGTGAACCAGGACGTTTCTAAAACCAATTATTCTCTGAGCATTGACGATCTTGCCAAAAATATTCGAGTCCGTTTGTCTGATCCTACTCAGCGATTCGCCGATATTGATAAAACGGCGTTCGTCCGCAGACTTGACTAATTCATCACGAGAATAGCCTGCAAAATCTGTCTTTCCAACAAATTCATGGATACGTTTACAATTCTCGATCACATCGAGAAGATGCGTGTTCACATCACGTTCCATATACCCTGATCCGATCTTTTTCGATCATTCTCCTGAAATATGGGTTCTTTATCGCTCTCTCTTCGATGACGTCAACCGGACGTTCGAATATCGCCTCTAACCGCTCCTTCAGATCAAAATAACGAACAAATAGCCTCTCATCGCTGCCAAAACTCACGACCACATCGACATCACTACTTGGGGAAAAGTCTTCACGGGCGGCTGATCCAACAATATCCAGTCGCTGGAGTGATAGATCACTACAAACATTTTGAATTCGCTTTTGAAACTGCTCGATATTGATCATGCCCAACACCTTAAGAACATCTTCCCATATCATTTCAAAACCATAAAGCGTTTATTGTTCTTACTTGGCCTTTGATTTTCCAGATGAATAATCTCTCTTTCGCGGCTCGACTAACGAGATGTCGATCGCTTCGTAGCTGAGCACCGGAGCCTCAGCAGAGTATTCGGCGATGGTTGTTTTCATAAAATTCTCATCGTTGCGGTCCGGAAAATCGGGCTTGTAGTGTGCTCCACGAGATTCGTTCCTATTCAACGCTCCGAGTGTGATCACGCGGGCGAGTTCGAACATGTTCGAGAGCTGGCGTGCGTGCGGCACTGCCTGTGTTGCCCATAGATTCGAATCGTTGATCGAGATTTTCTTGTAGCGTTCCTGCAACTCGCGGATCTTGTCGTCGGTCGCCTGCAGACGGTCGTTGTAACGCACGACCGTCACATTGTCGGTCATCACTTTGCCGAGTTCTTCGTGCAGTTTGTACTGATTCTCGCCGCCTTCGCTGTGAATGATCGAATCGTTGATCTCCTGCTGGCGGGCGAGCTCAGCGGCGTGGATGCCATTTGATTCGGACGAACCTCTCTCCACATTCTTGGCGTATTCCATCGCCGCCGGAGCCGCGACAAATCCGCCGTAAACACACGACAGCAATGAATTTGCACCCAAACGATTTGCTCCGTGGATCGAATAATCGCATTCGCCGGCGGCAAACAGCCCCGGAATATTGGTCCGCTGTTCGAAATCGACCCAGAGCCCGCCCATCGAATAATGAACGCCAGGAAAGATCCGCATCGGCACATATCGCGGGTCGTCGCCGACGAACATCTCGTAGATCTCGAGGATCGCTCCCAGTTTTTCAGTCAGCACATCGGCCGGGATATGCGTCAGATCGAGATAGACCTGATTTTCGCCGCCAACGCCGGCACCTTCGAGACAGACCTGGAAGATCTCACGAGTTGCGATATCACGAGGAACGAGGTTGCCGTAAGCCGGGTACTTTTCTTCGAGAAAGTATCTGCGTTCGGCCTCGGGAATGTCTTTCGGCTTGCGGGCGTCCATCGGATCACGCGGCACCCAAACGCGGCCGCCTTCGCCACGAGCCGATTCTGACATAAGTCGAAGCTTGTCTTCGCCCGGGATCGATGTCGGGTGAACCTGTATAAACTCGCCGTTGGCATACCGAGCACCTTGTACATAACAAGCCGCCGCGGCACTGCCGGTGCAGGTCTGCGAATTCGTCGATTTGCCAAAAACCATGCCCGGCCCGCCGGTCGCCATGATCACGGCGTCTGCAGCGAACGACTTCAGCTCAAGCGTCTGTAGATTCATCGCGACGAGGCCGCGGCAGACCTGATGGTCATCGAGAATGAGCGAGAGCATTTCCCAGCCCTCATATTTCGTGACCTTTTTTTCAACTTCCCAACGTCTGACCTGCTCGTCGAGGGCATAGAGAAGCTGTTGGCCAGTCGACGCACCTGAAAATGCCGTGCGGTGATGAAGCGTCCCGCCAAAACGGCGAAAATCCATCAGGCCTTCTTTCGTACGCGAAAACGGCACGCCCATGCGATCGAACAAATAAATGATCTCGGGAGCCATGTCGGTCATACGCTTTACTGGAGGCTGGTTGGCGAGAAAATCGCCGCCGTAGACCGTATCGTCAAGGTGTTTCGAGGGTGAATCGCCTTCGCCTTTGGTGTTGACCGCACCATTGATGCCGCCTTGAGCGCAAACCGAATGCGAACGTTTGACCGGCACGACCGAGATCAGATCGACCTCGTGCCCAGCCTCCGCGATCTTCATCGCAGCCGCCAGACCCGCAAGCCCGCCACCCACGATCGCAATTTTTAATGAGCTAGATGCCATAAATAAAATGTTCAGAGTGCAAGCCTTAGCTTGTCTGACGTGCCGAGCAGAGACAACCTAATGCTTGCACTCTAGGCTCAAAACTTAGTCGCTCCGCCCGGAGCACTCTTTTTCGTCTCTTCACAAAACGCCTTTGGTAACAAACCGCACGGCCTGACGAATGAGACAGCGGCGTTAATTCCGACGAACGATAACATCAACGCGAGGCCTGCGCATGCAGTAAGCGTCGCTTTCTGAGCTTTTTCGCCGATCACGAGACCCCAGTCGACGGCAAACAAGAAGAATCCGTAGGCGAGGTGCCAAGCAGTCGCCAGCACACCCAAAATGTAGAGTATCAGCACCCATGAGATCTGAAATTCACGGGCGACGATCGCATAAGCCTGGTCGGCGTTGCCGGCAACAGGGGTCATGTTGAGCCCCGGAACCATCCCAAACCTCAAATTCAGGATATGAAACAGGATGAATACGAACAGAAATATGCCCGTCGCCCGCTGAAAAACGTAAAACCAATTGCGGCCGTATCCGTAGCTCAGAGCATTCGGTTTTGATTCGGACGAAATGATCACGCCATAAATCGAATGAAATAGCAGCGGCACAAAAATGCCGAATATCTCAATAAGCAGCAGATACGGGATATCGTGGATCTCTTTGACTGCTTTGTTAAAGCTCGCATCACCGTTCATCGCCTTTGAGTTCGTGAACATGTGAACGAAGAAGAAGACCCCAAGCGGTACGATGCCCGTGATCTGATGAAGCTTTCTCAAAAGAAAGGTGTTGGAAAATTTTATCGCCATCTACGAAAAAGTCGGTCGTTCGATCGAGATCTGCTTAAATGAATGATTGGATTTTAATTCCAAAACAAAAATTCAGCAATGTTCTGCATCTGCTATTTATACTATGACGAAGATTAGATAAGATAAAATGAAAAATATAGTCGCGATTAAATAGAATTGCTAATGAGAAAGTAAAGCTAAGATGCACATAGAAACCTTAAAGGTATTTTGCGACCTCGTCGATCTCGAGAGTTTTTCGCTCGCCGCCGAACGTAATTTCATTACACAATCGGCCGTCAGTCAGCAAATACGGACCCTCGAAGACAAATTCAAACGCCGCTTGCTCGAACGTGTCCGCGGCCGACGCGAGGTAAAATTGACGCCCGCTGGTGATGTCTTTTACAAAGAATCGAAAAAAGTGCTCGCGGCATATGACGAGATGCAGGAATCGCTGCGCGGAATTGTCGGCAAGATCGGCGGCACGGTCAAGGTCGCCACGGTCTACAGCGTTGGTTTGCACGAACTGCCGGTAAAGGTGCGCGAGTTTATGACGAAATTTCCGTCGGCGAAGATCGATCTCGAATACTCCCGTACGACGCGGGTCGTCCGGGACGTATTGAGCGGTACGGTCGAACTCGGCGTTCTCGCTTTTCCGGAACCTCGGCGTGGGCTGACAATTGTCCCAATGCCGGACAACCGTCTGGTACTGATCGCTCCGCCAGATCATAAGTTCGCAACGCGAAAAAAAGTTAAGGTCACAGATCTGCAAGGCGAAGATTTTGTCCTTTTCGAACGCGATGTGCCGACGCGGAAAGCGATGGACAAGATCTTCAAAGAAAACGGAGTTGAAGTGAAAAAGGTGGCTGAATTCGACAATATTGAAACCATCAAACGTGCGGTCGAGGTCGGATTCGGCCTCGCCATCGTCCCCGAAACTGCCGTCACCGAAGCAAAACGTGCCGGCACGCTCGCAGTCGTCGAACTAGCCGAAAAATATTGGGTCCGCACCGTCGGCGTCATACACCGCAGCGATAGAAGCCTGTCGCTGGCGGCGAAGAAATTTGTTCAACTATTAGAGAATGCGTGATAAATTTTTGGGATTAGGGCATGCGATACGATTTTCAGTGGAGTCCGCGAAAGGCAGCAATAAATCTACGAAAGCATGGCATAAGTTTTGAACGGGCAACCGTTGTATTTCGCGATCCTGATCAGATATCGGTGCCGGAGATCGAACATAGTGAGTTTGAGGAACGCTGGATTACGATCGGACTGGACGGCAAAGGGGTCTTGCTTGTGTTGTCACACACATTTCAACATCTATCCGAGACAGTTTGTTCGATAAGATTGATCAACGCGAAAAAAGCGACGAAAGCAGAGACACAACAATATGAAGAAGGAATATGATTTCTCGAACGGAGTTCGCGGCAAATTTTACTCGCCTGACGCTGAATTTAATCTGCCGATCTACCTAGATCCTGAGATCTCTGAATTTGTGGATCGGCTAGCAGCCGACCGCAGCGTAGACAGAAATACGATCGTGAACTCTCTTTTGAGGCAAGACAAAGAAGCGATCGACCTTGCCGGCTGAACCTGTACCCCAAACACGTATCTAAGGCCGATCATCTGGCCCTGCGTCAGCGTTTATAAACGTAAGCGTAGAAGTTGGCATCATTTCGTTCAGTGTCCTGCGAATGGTAGGGATAATGCCTTCTGCTTCCATATATTCGCGTCCGAGCAGGCGGCGGAAACGCTTTTCTTTGGTGTCGCCGTTTAGTTCCTTTAGCATTCCACGAAGAAACGCAGTGACCAATTCCGGTGCGAATTGCTTGCCCGCATTTCGCTGCAGATCGTCGATCACGTCTGCGGCCGGGCGTCGGGCCTTATACGGCCGGTCGGTCGTCATCGCGTCGAACGAATCCGCTAAGTTCACTATTTTTGCAATATATGGAATTTCGCGGTCGTACAGGCCGTCAGGGTAGCCGCGTCCATCCAAACGTTCGTGGTGGTATTTCGCGGCGAGCGGAACGTTTGTGTACGGGTGGTGGATCGGCATCAATATGTCATAGCCTACGGCCGGATGTTTGTTCAGCTCGGCCGATTCCTTGGCGTTTATGCGGTACGGGGCGTTGATGATCTTTCGTTCGACCGTCAGTTTGCCGACATCGTGAAGATAACCGGCGACGGCCGCTCCCTCGACCTCGGGTGCTCCCCATTCGAGTTCGGCGGCGATGATCTCAGAGTACTTACCGACACGGACCGAGTGGCCTTCGGTATACTTATCCTTACAGTCGATCGCGGTTGCAAATGCTTTGACCGTGTCGTTGTAGGTCGTACGCATGTCGTCGACGAGTTTTCGGTTCTCTTCGGAATGGCGTTCGATCTCGGCCATCAGATTTCGCTGTGCGATTGCGACGCCTATGTGCCGTCCCATTGCGCAGATGATCTCTTTTTCGTAGCTCGAATACGGCTCGTCGGTCGCTTTTTCACCTAAAAATACAGCACCAACGATCTCGTCCCGAACGATCAGCGGAAGAAGCAGCTCGATGCGTTTCTGTTCAAAGCTCGTGACATACACTTGAAAAAACGGGAGTACCTTTGCCTGCGAGGTCTCGATCGGATTGAGTCCGTTGGTCAGAAACTGGCGTTCGTCCTCCATGCACAACGACAAACTCAACGGAAAATCATCGCCAAGGCCGCGAACCGCAAGCATATTCAGCTCATGCCCAAAACGCGAATACCGAGCGACACCACCGCGCATAATTCCAAGAGCCCCGGAGATCAAGTGCAGCGACGTACGGATCGTTTCCTGAAAGTTGTTCTTATTCGCAACTTCCTGCCCAAGTTCGGAAAGCGCTCCGAAGGCGTGGATTAGCTTGTGTCTTTGTTCGATCATTCTGTTGATTGACTATTCGATCGTCTACACGAGCGTTACATGTTTGGTCAGTCCGAGTGTTTCGAAAAGTTCGAGCGAATCTTCGTTGAGGTCCGAAAAAACAACCTTCGCTCCGGTGTTTTGGGCCGAGTCGATGACGCCAAGCAGTATCGAGATTCCGATGCTGTTGATGATCTCGGTCTGTGAGAAATCGACGACGAGCTTCTTACAGCCCGCATCGAGCCGTGTTTTGCATTCACGTTCGATCTGTTCGCCGGCGAGTTTATTCAAATAGTCGCCCGCAAGCACCACAGCCGTCTCTGTAGTGTTCAATTGCGCGGTCTCGTACAGATTTTCTACGATCACGTAATTATTTTCCTTTGTTTAATTTAGAGCTAGTTGCCGAAGAATCTACTTGAACGGTATTTTTAGCACAATCCCGGCCGGATTACAACAATTAACTGTATTCGGATCGCTGAGGAAACTATCGCTTGACGTATTTTGTCATCGTAATGCGCGTACCATCGTCGGTTTGTTCGACCTTTACTTCGTCCATCAGGCCCTGGATGAGCTTGAGGCCCCAACCTCGGCGGCCGGTTTCAGAAGTGACCGTCTTAGCGGCCCTGTCGGCGAGGCGGAGGCCGCGGTTTGCGATTGCGATAGTGATCTTGTCTTGGCTGACGGTAAATTTCTGGTAGATCTTGCGGTCCGGGCTGTGCGAATGCTCAGCGGCGTTGATACAGGCTTCGACGAGAGCGGTCTTGATCTGGTTGATCATTTTCGCGGGGAAATCGTGGCGTTTAGCGATCTCTTCGATCGTGTGGGCGGCGATCATCTCGGTGTCTTCGCCCATCGGGATCACGATCTCGTACTCGTCAGAGTCAGGATCCACAGCCGTTAGGGCGTCGCTCCCAAATTGTCTAACGAGCAAGTCGACCTGGCGGCGGCTCGAACCAATTGCGTTTCGGTCTGAGAGAAGCCTCAAGGCCTCATCGCTGAATCCCTCGGGAGCGACCAGCCAGATCTTAAATGCCTGGAAATCGCAGCTCGCGGCAACCATTTCGAGGCGGTCGCACCAAAATTCGGCCTGATCAGCCGCGGCCTCAAGTTTTGAATCGATCTCGGCTGCGATCCAGACGATCTCGTCTTTGTCGCCGCCCTGTTCAAATCCAAGCGCAATTGCCGAACGTTCGGCGTCGATTAGATCGCCGATTTGCCTGTAAAATGCAACGGTGTGTGCCGTGTAAACGATCTGCGGCAGTGTTTTCTTGTCTGCAGAATTCAGAATTGCGGTCTGAATTTCTTTGTCGTTCAGGCCTTTCAATTCAGCCTTGAATTTGCCGTAATCGATCAGCGAACTCGCCACTTCGCGTCCATCAAAACCGCGCATGACCTCGCGAAGGCCGATCGCAGATAATTGGCGATAAAATTTCGCCATCAGCCGCGGCGCGCGTTTTATATAGCCGGTCAGATCCTCGCCGACGATCTGTCCCCGTGTCATTGAATGCGTGTCGAGGCGGTGTCGGGCAGTAATGTAATCTGCGAGGACCGTATTCTCCCGCGAGGCCTCGATCGAATTCGTACCCGCCGACAAGATCTCGAGATCGTTGAGTATGGATACGGCCGATCGCAATTTATCGGGATCAAGCGGGGAATGGCTTTGCCAGAATTCGAGCGTAGCCATATTCGTCTCGCCCGTCAGCAGATCTGCGATCATACCGATCAGATGATTTTGCGACGCGGTGTCGGATATCACCGAATCAAAAATATCGTCAAATCGCCGGCTGATCCGCCCGCCGTATATTTCATCCGCGTACACCGTTTCAAATCGCTGAAAGCTGTCAAACCCAACGCCTTTTTCGGCGGCACACGCAAACAATGAATTCATGAAAGCCGGATCACCTTGTACCTGAACGGCGATCAGGTCGCGGGTCTGGTCGTTGATGGAAACCTGATATCGTGCTGCGAGCGATTCGGCGAGAATTCCTGCATCGGCGAATGAGAGCCGGCCGACCTGCATTGTTCTAAATGGCGTCTGCCCATAGAGAAAACGCCGATGGCCGCTGAAAACAAACGGCAGATCGTATTGGCCAAAAACGTCGGTCAATGCATGTATAAGGGAATCGCCGTCCGGTAGACCTGCCGTTTCATGCAGGTCGTCAACGATCACATAAACGTTCGCACCGCTCGCACGGGCGCGGAGCGGCGAACTCAAATATGTGCGCAATCGTGAATACTCGTCGTCACTGCCATACTCGCCGGCGGTCTCGATCAGACGATCGATCCAAAGTCCATCAGCCGGCACTGCAAGCTCGGCGATCTCATTAATATCAGGGGAAGCGTCGAGAACGAACGCGTCCCGTCGTCTAAAAGCAACGGTCTGAACGAGAAATTCACGCAGAAAACGGCGTGCGGTCTGCAGCGCCGATCCGTCACTCCGTTTGACCGCAAAGTAGAATGGGATCATCTCTTCCTGCTCAGTGAAAAGACGATCGAAAACCTGTTTGAGCAGTTCGGACGAACCGCAATGCGGAGTCGCGAGCAAGGCAAGTCCGGTCGACCCGCGTGAATGCTGCAGGAGGAGCTCGATCTCGCGGTCGCGTCCGACAAATGCCGGTTGCGAGACGCCGCCAAGAATATTTTGTTCAGAAGTTCGCTTCATCAGATCCCAATCAGTTGTTATTCCGGCCGGGCATATCGGCAAAGAGCCGTACGCTGTTGCGGCCATTATGTTTCGCGTCGTACAGAGCGTCGTCAGCCGCCTGTATCAGTCCTTTGACCGAACAGAGTTCACTCGAACAGCTAGCCACGCCGATACTCACCGTAACGGGACGATGCGGGAACCGGGCGTTTTCAATATTGCTTCGGATACGTTCGGCGATCATCGCGGCCTCGTCGTCGGTCGTCTGCGGAAGCAGGATCGCAAATTCTTCGCCCCCAAATCTCGCTGCAACATCTGCTCCGCGAAGCGTTTCGCGCACTACGTGTGCGACGAGTTTTAAAGCCTCATCGCCGGCCGGATGGCCAAAGTTGTCATTGTACGACTTAAAATGATCGACATCGAGCATCAGAAAGCTCATCGGATAGCCGTGACGGTTTGACCGTTTCACTTCCTCGAGCAAGCGTTCTTCGATGTATCGCCGGTTGAGCAAACCGGTCAGTGCGTCGGTCACAGCGAGCTGTTCAAACTCGCCGGCACGTTCCTTGAGACTGGCCCTGTCGATCGCAACAGCGATCTGCGGGCTTATCGCCTGGATAAGGTCGAGATCGTGTTTGTCAAAATTTTCGCCGCTCGCCTTGTCAGTAAAATTTATGACCGCGATGTTACGGTCGCCAAGTGCGACCGGGCTGCTAATAAACGACGACGTCTTGTAACGCCGTTCGTCGGGCGGCGGCAGCAGGCCCGATATCGAAACATCGGCCACCACTGCCGGTTTGCCTTTTTCAAATACAATTCGTGAAACCCGATTTCCAGGTTCGGGATCCGTAGAAATATCTATGTGCGAACCAACCGCCGCCTTTATCTCGAGCATGCCCGATTTTTCGTCTAGTACCAGCAGAGACGCCCGTTCCGATTGCAGCAGCTCGGCGGACGTGAGCGCCAAATGCATCCAAAAATCTTCGTTGTCAACCGCTTTTAGGCTGTCGCTAAACTTGCGAACTGCCCGTGCGAGCGAGTCGCGTTGAGAAACCTCGCCGCGAAGCCGCAGTATCTCAAGCTGCGGAGCGACCGAATGGCAGAGCCTCGCGATCTGGTGTTTGGTCTTTTCATCCGCGATCGGATCGAGGATCGCGAGTGCCGACGGTATCTCGCCTCCGACCGGTACCGGAAATAGGTACATGGTACGCGAATGTTGAGGGTCTTTTGTTCGTTCGATCAGCTCTACAGGCATTTCGGACACGACGGCCTCGGATAAACGCGGATCGTCGAGCGCGATCCCGAGCCGCACTTTTCGGTCCTGAAGTGTGCCGTGGCCGATCAGGCCTTCAAATCGTTTGTCGCGGCGCTCGAGCCAGACGAGCGACCTAAAACCGTAATGTTCTGCGAGAAATTGCAGGATCGCGTCGCACGCTCCGCGATACTCTTTGCTCAGCAGTGAGCCAAAGAATGAACGCCAGGCTCCGGCGTCACCGCCACGCTCGACGAGAGGTTCAGGGTCAGGAAATTTCGGCTGCTCCGCCTTTGGATCATTTAGCTTCTCGGCAAGCCGGGCGATCTCGTCTGCGGTCTTTTCAAAAGCAATAACGGGCTTCTTGACCGGCGTTTCGACAGCAGCCTTGCGTTCAGTTTCAGCTGATTCGATGGTGACGGCAAGGTCGATCAGCTTATCGGTGGTCTTTTCGATCTGTGATGTTGAACCTGAAAGCAGGACATTTTCAAACAGTCCCGCGGGAGAATATTTCTGCCAATCGCCTTTCATTGCACGCTCTGTGGCCAGGCGATAATGGTCGGCTTTGACAAATGTCCGGCCGACTATCGCAACAATGGGCCGATTGTCGCAGGACATCGCTACGGCACGGCAATCGAGCCCTGCGTGACAGACAAATCCTACATTCTTTCCGGCCTCGGTCGCTTTTTCCAGGGCTTTGCCGCAATAGTCGGCACACCGGCCGGTGATCTCGCCGTCCGGATTGAGCGTGCGGCAGATCGAATTGTTGTTCGAGGCCGACGTTTCGATACCGCTCGCATCGACAATAGCGATCGCAAGACCGCTTTCGTCGGCGAGCCGGTCCAAAACCAATCTGCTCGGAATTTCCTGGTGTACTCTCATTTACACAAAAAACTACACTCGTGTCGGACTCCCGACACTATTACGCGCCTTACGATGTACCTCGAAAAACGTCTAATGAGGGCTTAATTTCACGAAAAAGAAGACCATCCAAAATAGGCGATCGTTCGAGCGGTTTTTTCCGAAAAACAAAGCGGCGGTTAGGGTCAACGCCCGCGTTCGAACCCGCAAAAGCAAGTTTTCGGGAAAGACCGTACTGTTCCCGGTTCCGCCCTCCAATGTTCGATACCGTACAGTCTCTTACCGAGAGAATGAATATCATCGAAGTGTGACAAAGTCGCATTTCGAATAACAAGTAAATCATTTCACGGAGGCAATAAATATGATAAACGACTACGAAGCAACAAAACCAATGACGACAGATGCCGTTCCGGCCTATGACGCAACGGCGTCAAACGACGATGTGATATCGACGCTCAACGGACTGATCGAGACCTGCAAAGACGGTCAAGACGGATTCAAGACCGCGGCCGAAGGAATCGAGCGCTCTGACCTCAAAAAGGTCTTTTATGAATTCTCGCAGCAGCGTGCCGATTTTGTCGGGGTCCTGCAGGAATTGGTTCGTTCGCTCGGCGGCGATCCGGAAAAGTCGGGCAGTATGAGCGCCGCCGTTCACCGCGGATGGATGGATATCAAATCGCTCGTTACGGGTAAGGACGAAGAGGCCATCCTCAATGAATGCGAACGCGGCGAAGATTATGCCAAAGACGCCTATTCAGATGCCCTTAAAACGGCACTGCCAGCGAACATAGCCGACATCGTTTCGCAGCAATCTCATGCAGTGCTTGTGGCACACAACAGTATAAAATCGCTTCGAAACAATGAAGCGAAGTCAGCCACGCCATCGAATTGATCATTTGAAAATAATGGTCAGCAACGAGAGGAGGTCCGGAAACGGGCCTCTTTTTCCATTTATGAGCCGATAGCACCGAGTCCGGCATCAGCATTTTCGGCGATGTTCGGGTTCTCGGTATTGATACGTAAACAGGCCGCGTAATGGAGCGGTTTGATCTCGACGAGTTTTGGCGAAACCGCGGAGCAATCTGGGATCGCGAATTGGCATCGCGTGTGAAAATGGCAACCGCTCGGCGGATCGATCGGCGAAGGGACATCGCCTTTTAGGATGATCCGCTCGCGTTTTGCCTCGATCGCCGGGTCGGGGACCGGTACGGCCGAGATCAGCGCCTGAGTGTAGGGCATCAACGGGTCGCGGTAGATCTCGCGGCCTTCGGCAAGCTCGACGATGCGGCCGAGATACATTACCGCGACGCGGTCAGATAGGTGCCGTACGGCACGCAGGTCATGCGAAATAAAGAGATAGGTCAGGTTCTTCTCGGCCTGTAAACGCTCCATCAGGTTCATTATCTGGGCCTGGATCGAAACGTCGAGGGCCGAGATCGGTTCGTCCGCGACGATGAATTGAGGGTCGACTGCGAGCGCACGAGCAATGCCTATACGCTGCCGCTGGCCGCCGGAGAACTCGTGCGGATAGCGTTTGATAAAGCGACGCGAAAGGCCAACGGTTTCCATCAATTCCTGAACGCGTGATTCGGTGGAGCCATTTGTCAGTCCGAATGTTCGCAGCGGTTCCCCAATGATTTGGCCGACGGTCATTCGCGGATTGAGGCTGGCGTAGGGGTCCTGAAAGATCATCTGCAGGTGCTTTCGCTGTTCGCGCATGGCGGCTTTTGACAATGAATTCAGATCTTTACCTTCAAAAAAGACGTTGCCGCCGGTAGGTTTCGTCAATCTTAGGATCGCCTTGCCGAGTGTTGATTTGCCGCAGCCTGATTCACCGACAAGCCCAAGCGTCTCGCCTTTTCGTATATCGAGCGACACGCCGTCAACGGCCTTTACCGACCTGAACGCACTGAAGAGCCCACCGCCACTTCGGTAATAGACCTCCAAGTTTTGTATCGAGATCAAGATGTTATCGGCTTCTTCCATTTCATTTCAAAAATAATTCCCGCGAAACACGCGAACAGGCACGAAATCTCAGACCTTCCTTTTGCGTTCATTCGCCGAAATAATTACATCGGCGGCTCGATCGTGACCGGCGTCTCCAGGTCATAAGTAACGGTCATTTGTTTTAGAACACCATTGTCGTAATCGCATTCGAGTTTGATCGGCAAACCTTTTTCCGCGCTCACCCACATCTTGCAGCTATATCCATAACCGCCCATCGGAGTCACATTCTTATATCTGTAAACTTGTGCAGATCGTCCATCGATCGTGTCATTGCCGTCGAAGGTGACACTGGAAAGGGTCTTTAAGCCTTCGTCCGAAAATGCGTCGCGTGAACTCCCTATGGCCTTTGCGTCGCCGGGTGATTTCATCCACTTTCCACCCATTTTTGTGTACATATTACTGCCAATAGCGATCATTTCCATGCCGCTCCCCGGCCCTCCTTGATACGTCATGTGATATTTATCGGGCTGCGAATATTCGAGCTGATATTTCAGATCGCCTTGCGAACCGCTTCCCTGCATATGTGCGGTATATGAGGGAATTGTCAAAAATTTCTTCGAAGCAGCAACAACGTCGGCCTTCGGATCGGCGCCTGCGGTCGATGAACCGCTCGACGAGCCGCCGCCGCTGCTATTGGAATTTCCCGCGAGTCCGCCCGTTAATTCTTTGAACTTCGAACATCCAAGCACGGCGATAAATAGGATCACACATGGCAGCAACAGCTTTTTCATAATTTTATTTCTCCGCACTAGCAGACTCCGTTCGTGATTCACGATAAACGTCACCAGCAAAATGACACAGCGAGTGATGTCCCGGACCGATCTCGACGAAAGGCGGAAAATCTCTTCGGCAAATGTCCTCGGCACGGTCGCACCGCTCGGCAAACGGACAGCCCGGCGGCAGATGAGCAACATCGGGCGGCAGTCCCGGAATCTGATACAACTCTTTCCCTTGCTCGTGTGCCGGATCGGGCACGCTCTTGAGTAAACCTTTTGTATAAGGATTCGCAGGTGTCGCGAATAATTCACGCGTCGGTGCCTGCTCGAAAACTTTGCCAGCGTACATCACGATGATCTTGTCCGTCATTCCGGCGACCACACCAAGGTCGTGCGTGATGAGAATGACGCTCGTGCCCATCCGCGCCTTAAGATCTTTTATCAGTTCGAGGATCTGGGCCTGAATTGTCACATCAAGAGCCGTCGTCGGTT
>CAZVDM010000051.1:17656-20645 GCA_964625555.1 uncultured Chloracidobacterium sp. | reverse complement strand
ATATCACCGCCAGGCAGTCGATAAGTGCGGCTGTGAAAGCTGAAAATACGGCGGCCGTGCGTAAGGAAGCCCGCGAAAAGCGTAACGAAAAGACGCGGGCCGACGCCGAGGCACGGCAGAGCGAAGCGAAATTTACCGATGCTCAAAATCGGATCGATGATCTCAAAGCCGAACTTGCCCGTGAAACGCGCAGCCGCGAATTGGCTGAACGTGATGTCGCGATCTTTTCGGGTCAGGTCCGCGATCTCAAGGAAGAGAACGGCAGGCTCCGCGAGGAGCTCGGCCGCATCAAGCTCGATGCAGAGAATACAAGGGCCAAATTGCAGGCCGCTGAGACCGAAAAGCTGCAGGCACTGGAAACCCGAGATAAGGAAGCAAAGGCCGCCAAGATAAAGGCTGCCGAAGCCGATCTGATCAACGCCTTGAAACGCTACGGCGTCGTTTCGCGGGTCGATAAGTCGATCGTGCTGGTATTGCCCGAGACACTTTGGCAGAGCACGCGTTCGGGTACATTCGCGATGCAGTCGGACGGCAAACTGACCGCTCTTGCCGAGCTTTTGCTGAATAATCCCGATTATTTGATCGGTATCGAGTCGCATACCGACAACACCGGTCCGACAGAGACGCTCCAGACCCTGACCGATACGCGTGCCCGGCGGATATTTGATAAATTTGCTTCGCTGGGAATTGCGGAGAATCGGATCACCGCGAAAGGCTACGGCGGAACACTGCCTGCGGTGCAGGGGAATACGGCTACGGCAAAAGCTAAGAACCGGCGGGTGAATATTATTTTAGATCTGAATTTGCAGTAGACAATTATAGCCGAACGAAAACCGTTTCTTGGGAAAATGAACATATTTTGAGACTTTGGCGAAAACCAATGGTGTTGGTGATTTCGGGCTGCCTGGTTTTCAATTTTGTTATTGCGGTTCCTACTTAATACGCCGACGATTGGTTTCACAGCTATGAGCGAGCGAGTTGGGACGAGGAAAAGGTCCGCGTCGCGGTATTGGTCGTTTATCTTGGCAAAAACCCTCAAAGCGACGCTCATATATTGAAATGCTAAAACACGGTTGAAGGTAAACGAGTCGCCAATCAGCGTTTATAACGTGTTGGGAATTTTCTCAAAAGGGAAATGCGACTATCGTTGTCGCGGTTGGATATGTCGATAGGTAAATGTATGGCTGAACAGACAATCCTCCAACCGTTCGAAAAGGGCAAACAAGCCCCGTCGTTCGAGAAATTGAAAGGGAAGTGATAAGAATAAGACGTCGGAGATTATGTTACAATTCCTCAGTTATGGAACACGATCTTTTGCAGAGAATTACTATTAATCCGGCAATCTGTCACGGCAAGCCGACGATCAGGAACAAGCGTTATCCGGTGGAGAATGTGCTTGAGCTCATGGCCTCAGGGATGACGAATGATGAGATCCTGGCTGATTACGAAGACCTCGAAAGGGCCGATCTGGATGCCTGCCTGCTGTTCGCCGCGAGGCTTGCCAATGTAGGGTCGATAAGCGAATTAATCGTATGAAGTTCCTTGTCGATGCACAGCTGCCGAGATCATTGGCGGCGTTTTTGCGCGAGAAAGGTTTCGACGTCATTCATTCGAGTGACCTTCCGAGTGGAAACGACACATCGGATGCCGAGATAAATCGTCTGTCGATTGCAGACAAACGTATCGTGATTTCGAAAGACGGAGATTTCTACGATAGCTTCTCGGCGAAGAAAGAACCGTACAAATTACTGCATGTCAGAACTGGCAATATAAGCAACGCGAAATTGATCGATATCTTCGACAAAAATCTTCCAGTTATACTTGCCGAATTGAGCGAACACGATGTGATCGAGATAGACCATCATTATCTGATCGCCCTGTATTAGAATTCCCGGACCACTTCCGACTTTTGTTCGTGGTGCTAACTCTTCAGCACCTGAATGCGATGCGGGGGCATGGCGATCATGCATTCGTCGCCGACTGTGAGCCCGACGACGCGAAATACGCGGGATTCGAGGCGGAGGCCGTTGGCGTCGAGTTCGACGATGGTTGTCGGGCCGAGGAATCGGATGGCGGCGACGACGGCTTTTAAGATGTTGTCTTCGGGAAACGACGCCTCGAACGAGATCGAGACCTGTTCAGGGCGGATGGCGAGGGTGACATTTTGATTTATGGCACCGAGGGCGGCCTTTTCAGTTGGTTGAGCGACGATGCGGTGGCTGCCTTCGATAGTCTGAAATTCGGGCAGATCGGCGTTTGTTGAGGTCAGGCGCCGGGCTGTGAAAAGGTTGTTGCGGCCGACGATCGCGGCGACTGCGGCATTTGCGGGATTTTCGTACACTTCCTGAGGAAATCCGATTTGAGCAACCTCGCCTTTGACCAAAACGGCGACGCGATCGCAGATGGCGGCGATCTGTTCGTAGTCGTTTGAAGCAAATATCACGGTTGAGCCATTCTGCTTTGCGTTTTTAAGTTCTTCAATCAAACGGTCGCGTTCGACGGCATCGATGCCGCAAAACGGATCGTCGAGCAGAACAAGGCCCGTCGGCTTTGCGTATAAGCCGTGAAATGAGGCGATGCGTTCTTCGCCCGATGAAGAATCGCTTTTCTTGCGGCGAAATAACGAAGTGACGCCCGACGGCTGTTCGATCTCGGCAAAAGAAATGCCATTTCCGTCGAACGCGACGCTCCCGCCGTTCGGCCTTTCCATTCCCGCGATGACGCGCAGAAGCGTGGTTTTGCCCGAAGCCGTTCCACCGAAAATGCCGAAGATCTCGCCTTCGGCAACATCTAATTCGACATCGCGAAGAGCCCATTTATTGTCATACCGTTTTGAGAGTTTCTCGATCTTGAGTGCCATTATTTGGGTACTAAACGCAACTTTCGCGGTGGATTTTCGTGCAAACAAAAGTATGCTTTTGTCATCGGATTATTGCAAGGTTAAACTGTGGACACGATGGCTGAAAAAAAGCATTCGATAAAACGCAAG
>CAZVDM010000051.1:11724-17556 GCA_964625555.1 uncultured Chloracidobacterium sp. | reverse complement strand
GAATACGACGAACAGCAAAAACGCCTGCTGCTCAATCTCGACATCCTGACGCGCGCTGAGCAGCGCAGCGAATCATTAAGAAAACAGCTATTCGAAATGATCGAAAAGGAAAATTCGGTCAAGACACGGCTCGATCAGATCGAAAGCGATCTGCGGCCCGAAGCGATCTCGCGCTCATCGATCTTCTCGGGTTCAATGAAACCCGAAGAGATCCGCGAGCTGCGGCAAAAATCGCTCGATTCGGAACGCCGAAACCTGCAGTCGCTGCTAACCGAGATCCAATCTACGCGAGAAAGCATAGCTGTGACGCTCGTGAAATCGGATATGCTCGTCGACAAACTGCGCCTCAAGCTCGAAAAGGATATCGACGGCGCATTGTCCGCGGAGGATCCTGAGAATTAGGCCGTTCTATCGAACAAACGCGTTCGGTATCGGCTGATCGCCGCTGAGCCCGAACTGCTGGATCCTCAGTCCGGCTGTCGAACGATTGTGGTACCAGACCGAAGTTGACGGCCTGAAAACCGCAGCGTCCATCTTACCGTCGCCGTCATAATCGCCCGGAACCGGAAGATCCGTCGATATGCCAAACGGGAACGCGTAATAACTGTTGTTCTCGCTCCGCAGCACATACCATTCGCCGCTCGACGGTCGCCAGACGGCGATGTCTGCTTTGGCATCGCCGGTAAAATCGCCCGGCACTGCTCGATCACCCGAAGAACCGAACTGGAGAACATTGACGGCCGCCGTGGAACTCTTTTCGATCCACCATTGTCCGGAAGCAGCTCTAAAAATAGCGAGATCTGCCTTTTGATCGCCATCGTAGTCTGCCGGAACGGGGGCATCGCTTAGCAGTCCCCATTGGCGGACGCGGGCCTGGCCGTTCGAGCTTTGCAAAATTAGGAATCTCGCAGGCTCGCCAAGGTTATCGGTCAACCGCCAAACCGCCGGATCGGCACGTCCGTCGCCATCATAATCGGCCGGAACGACGGTGTCGAACAGTAGCGGCTGTTCGATATTGCTCGCTCCCCATTGCAGGCTGCGGACCGTATTTGTGCCGCTGTTGAGGATGTACCAGGTGCTGTTCTCGCCCCTGCGAAATACGGCAACGTCGGTCTTGCCGTCACCGTCATAGTCGGCCGGTACGATCTTGTCCGAGGCGATGCCCCACTGAATGACCGCAAACCCCTGAGCGCTCCGCTGCAGATACCAATTGCCCTCGGACGGCCTATATACAGACACGTCGGATATGCCGTCACCGTCAAAATCGAACGGCGAACGGATCTGACTCGGAGCAAGGTCAAATGCCTCGGTAACGGCCGCCGGAGTGGTTGCCTGGATCGATGCGCTAAAGCCGAGCCCGCGTCGGCGGAATCCCTCGCGAACGGCATTTGCGTCCGTTACTCCGCCGCTTGCCTGTGCCGCAATGATGATCGCATCGCGGGCCTGCAGGAACGTCGGATTGAGCGGTGAAAGCTTCATTCCGTCAGTCGTGTATTGCAGCATTCGACGATTTCCTTCGGCTGTTCCGTGGATATCTATCAGAACGCCGCGGGACTCCCAGAGTGCGGCCGCCCAGACCTCTCCCGCGTTATGCACCTGATCGCAAGTGAGCGACCCGATCGGGCTCTGCGGGAACGCACCCGGTAGATTTGAACAGCTGTTTACATTCAAATTGCGAAAGGTAAGAGGATTGTGCGGCAAACCGTTTGGTCCGAGGCAGCTGATTTTGGCCACCGGAAAACGCCTAAGGCCGTAATAATAACTGCCGCCGCCGGCGGTCAGCCCTGCCGAAATATAGCTGCCGATCGCAAAGGTGCCGCACGGAGCGTCCGATGGTTCCGACATTAGAGCCAGCGGATAGAAATCAGACCAGCCTTCGCCCATTCCGCGTGCCATGTTCGAGTTTAGGCCTGAAGTATTTCCATGCAGACGGTTTGAAAGGCCGTGCGTCATCTCGTGCAGCAATACGGTACTGTCGAGTGTGCCGTCGCGGTTCGGAGTTGTGAGCGTCCAAAGAAAGCTCTGCAACCTGCTTCGTCCGCCGTCTGCCGGAACTGCATGGTTGGCGCTGTTAGTTCCAGATGAATCCTGTATCTCGAGCGAAACGCGGTCGCCCTCGGTGCCGCCGCGGCCAAAATTGAAATGCTGAAAATTGCCGGCCGATTCTGTAAATCCATACTTATATAGCTCATCATGCCAGCGGTTGATCGCATAAAAACCGTGAGTGACAACACCATTTCGATAAGCCGCTCCCGCCGGCGGATCTCCCGGCGGCGGATCGCCGGGGGATGGATTATAGACGTAACTGAACACACGGAACGGGTTGCCGACCGCGTGGCCGTTCGGATCGACGCCCTGTGTTCCGTCGAGGTCGAGTCCGGCCTCGACGTTATTGCCGTCAGTGATATTCGGGTTCGGCGGTGTGCGAACAGGCAAACCCGTGTCGGGAATCCAACCTATGTCGTTGAACTGATTTGGTGCTTCGTTTCCGACCAGCGTGAAATTCGTTCGCTGCGTCATTGGCGGCTGTGGGCAGTTGTTCGGGTCATTGCAGCCCGGAGAGAACGGCGTCGGACTGTCGGCGGTCCGCAGAGAACTGGTTTGATTACCGTATACGTTGAACGTCGCGGTCAATGACTGGTCTTCGGAGAGGTCCTTGCGCCAGAGCATGGTGCCGGTCGCCGCGTCGACGATCACGTAATACGCCGTATCGGGCAGCCATATCAGTACGCGCCACGCCGGAACCGCGACGCCCGGCTCTGTCGGGAAGTACATTTTCTCAGCGGTTGTTGCCCAATCGCCACTGCCGAAGACGACCGTGATGGCGTTAGGGTCAGCATTCGTCGCGGGAAGTTCTGCCGTCGAAATTTCGCGGCCGATATGCCCTGCAGCCGACCTTGCCGCTATGTCGGCAGAGCCGAAATCGGCCGATAGTGAATCTACGCGCAGGCCGGGCGCGAGGCCGTTCACTACTCGCACCAAGCGGCCGTCCTTCGTAATCGCTGCTTTGATCTCACCCTGAAAGATGGGAATTCCGTTCGCTCGCTGTTCGAGGTTAACGAACGAGAGAACGCCGTCAGGATTCGAGTAGTCGGCCTTGCTTACCAAAGCATCTACCTGAGCATCATCGACTCCGAAAAGGTCGCTGTTGACCTCGATGAACTTCTTAAGAATTTCTTGACGCGGGCGTCGCGACGGAGAAGTAAGGAGATTTGGGTTGCCGGACCAGACATCTACACCTATCGCTTCCGGGACGCGTAGACCAGTATTGTATTCAATTTTCAGTCCGGCGACCGAGGACTTGAGCCGCTCTTCGCCCGCGGCAAATTTGTTGCGGATCTTCGCAATATCTCTCGGAGAACGGCCTGCAGCCGACCCCGAGGAAGCGATAAAATCAAGAGCATTCATCGAATCGTCTTCGCGAATATCGTAATTTGGTATTCGCGCGTTCTTATCGCTGCGGACTGAGGGACCGGCATTCGCCGCGATCGAATTTTGCCGCAATTGCGATGGTGTCAAACCTAGCCAGACGGTCAACAATATAACCAAACAAGTCACAACGCATGAACCGTAACGCCCTGCAATTGCATTATTTGCCAACATTCGATCCTCCAAAATGCTCCAAGGGACTGCTGAAGTTGTGTTGAATTTACCCGATTATGATATACGAAGTGAAAAATCGAAGCAACGAATTTTCTATTCAGGTCCTTCAAAGGCGTATCGGCGTAAAATTTGCGCAAAAATGCTGCAAGAAGGTGCAACGCGGTGCGTTCCTTTGAGTGTCAAACAAGCGAAATAAGAAGCGCTTTATCAGAATTTACGGAGATAAAATATGTCGTTTAGGTCGTTTGCAGCTGTTTTTTGCGTTGCTTTTGCAGGGCTTTTTTCTGCGTTGGCGGTTTCCGCACAAGGTATTATCGTGCCCATACCGTGTGATTTCCGGCCATGCCGGCCGAGACCGCTTCCTCAGCCGCTGCCGAATGCGCTTCCTGTCAAATCCATCCAGATCGATACAAAGATCAATGGCCAGGTTGCAACGACGCACGTGGAACAGGTATTTCGCAACGATACGCAGTATACACTCGAAGGCACATACTTTTTCCCGATCCCCGAAACGGCGTCGATAGTGGAATTTTCGATCTGGGAGAACGGTAAAAAGCTCGTCGGCGAGGTGCGATCCAAGGAAGAAGCACGCCGTATTTACGACGAGATCGTCCGGCGGCAACGCGATCCGGGCTTGCTCGAATATGCGGGCAAAGACCTTTTCCAGGCGTCAATATTTCCGATCCCGCCAAATTCTGACAAGAAACTTGAACTGACTTACACCGAAATTCTGAAAGCCGAATCAGGCACTGTCGCCTACCGTTATCCGCTTGGAACGGGACGGAATGTCTGGGCGAATCGTCAGCAGTTTGTCGAATCGAGGCCGGGAACGCCAAAACAGCAATTCGGT
Source organism: uncultured Chloracidobacterium sp. (assembly GCA_964625555.1). Classification (GTDB taxonomy): domain Bacteria; phylum Acidobacteriota; class Blastocatellia; order Pyrinomonadales; family Pyrinomonadaceae; genus OLB17. Next base: position 13,103 of record CAZVDM010000051.1, on the reverse strand, counting down.
ACCGTTTCCGGAACTATCGAGATCGTCGGAAAAGAAGCTCTCCGGAATGTCTATTCGCCGACACATCAGATCGACGTGAAACGTAAGGGCGAGACTGCGGCGAATGTTTCCTTTGAGACAAAGAGCAATGACACGGATTTTCAATTGTTTTACGGAATCTCGAACAATGATTTCGGAATGTCGCTCGTGACATACCGCGAGCCGGGCAAAGACGGCTATTTTCTGCTGATGCTGTCGCCGAAGGACAATATCTCGGAAAAAGAGCTCGTTAATAAAGACATCGTGTTTGTCCTCGATACGTCAGGGTCGATGGCCGACGAAGGGAAGATGGACAAGGCACGAAAGGCACTTCTGTTCGGCGTTAGAACACTGCGCGACGGAGACCGGTTCAACATCATCAATTTCTCGGGCGAAGAGCACCTAATGGAACGCGGCCTGATCGCGGCAAACGCCGAAGGCAAAAAACGCGGCGAGGAATTTGTCAGCCGCTTGCAGCCGACCGGCGGCACCAATATCAACGATTCGCTGATCGCTTCGCTCAAGCAATTTGAAAAAGGCGACCGGCCGAAGATGCTCGTCTTCATGACTGACGGTTTGCCGACGGTCGGTGAAACAAATGTTGAGCGGATCGTTTCGAATCTAAAGAACGCCAAGAGCCTTGATATCCGTATTTTTCCTTTCGGTTTCGGCTATGACGTCAATACGACGCTGCTTGATCGGATTGGTTCCGAGAATTCGGGTATCTCCGATTATGTTCAGCCGAAAGAAGATCTGGAGATCAAAGTGTCTAATTTCTTCTCGCGTGTTTCCTCGCCCGTGCTATCCGACCTCGAACTGGATTTCGGTCCCGTATTGACGGAAAACACGTATCCGCGAAAGCTCACTGACCTTTTCCGCGGCATGCAGATGACGATCATCGGCCGCTATAAGAACACGAACGATCTGAAAAACATCACGCTAAAATTGACCGGAAAGGCCGGCAAGGAAACGCGTTCGTTCAACTATACGAACCTCGATTTCCCGGTTCGCGACGAGGATAACAACTTTCTTCCGCGGTTGTGGGCGAGCCGGCGTGTCGGGTGGCTGTTGGAGCAGATCCGCAACAACGGTGAGAACAAGGAAACCCGCGATGAGGTCATCGAACTCGGCACGCGCTATGGCCTGGTGACGCCGTACACGTCGTATCTGGCGACAGACGGTTCGATGGCGAATATCCGGCGAGATGCCCCGGCCGCAGGTGCATTTATCATCGACGGGCAGTCACGTGCCGCTGAAAAGAGCGGAGCCGGTGCCGTGAGATTGAGTACTCAGCAGAACACGATGCAGATGAATACGCAGGTCGTAGCCTCTGAAGATAAGGACGAAAAGGAACAGATCGT
>CAZVDM010000051.1:0-11624 GCA_964625555.1 uncultured Chloracidobacterium sp. | reverse complement strand
TTGGACGCCAATTTTCATCTGAAAAGATGATTTTTGATCAAGGAACGATTATCCTTATAGTCAAAGGTCATCTTTTCGTATGTTCGGTTTCGTTAAATGGCGCGTATTAAACGGACGCTGGCAAAGAAAATGAGAAAAAACTTGAGATATCTCCTTCCCGTATCGATATTGTCCCTCTGTGTGGTCTTGGGTGCATTTGCACAGACCGGCTGGATCGCTCATTCGCCGATCGGTAAGGTCGATCTTGTCACGGTTTATTTTACTTCTGCAACGCGCGGGTTTGCCGCCGGTGACGATGGCTATTTGGCATCGACCAGTGACGGAGGCAAGACCTGGACGAAATATTTTCTAAATACCAACCAGAACATCAACGAGATCTACTTCCGGAATGACGAGAACGGTTATTTGGTTGCCGGGCGGCTGTTGTTCATCACGCAGGACGGCGGTAAGACCTGGCAGGAAACGCGCATCTACAAATCAACAGATTTTAAGAATGGTTCGCCCGAACTTATCAGCATTCGATTTTCCGACAAGAAACGCGGGCTTGCGATCGGTTCGATCGTAAACAAGAATGACGAGATCGTCGATTCACTAGTAATGAAGACCGACGACGGCGGCGAGACCTGGACACGAGTGATCATCCCGTCAAAAGCCGAACTGTTTCACCTCGATTTTAACGGAAATTCTCACGGATGGATCGTCGGCGACAAGGGGCTGATACTATCAACCGTCGACGGGGGCGCTTATTGGCGTTTAGAGCGTTCGGGTGTCACACGAGCGTTGTTCAGCGTTGATTTTCGTGACGATAATGACGGGTTCGCGGTCGGCGGAGGCGGAACGATCATTCGAACCGAAGACGGCGGCCGAACGTGGGAAAAGGTAGCGACGACGTTTACCGAGACATTCAAACGAGTGAATTTCGCCGACGACAAGAACGGTTGGATCGTCGGCCACCGCGGCACCATCCTTCGGACGCAGGACAAGGGGCGGACGTGGGTGCGGCAGGAAAGTAACGTCAAGGCCGACCTCTACGGTTTGTTCATGACTAAAAAGTACGGATGGGCCGTCGGTGCCGCCGGATCGACCGTCGAATTTCAAAAATAATCAAAAAACCCGATATTTTTGTCCAGAACTTGTAGCAATTTTTTAACACTTGTGTTAATTTGCTTACAAATTCTTATAGTATAGGCAAATATCTATAAGGCTTTGTTATCGAATCATTGTTCTTTTTGGAGGGAAATATGGTTAAGCAAGCTTTTGGAATATTGTTCACTGCCTTCGTTCTCGTATTTATGGCAACCGCCATATCCGCGCAGGAAACGACCGGCAACCTCGAAGGCACAGTTCAGGATCCCACCGGGGCAGTGGTGCCCAACATAACGATCACACTCACTAATTCCGGTTCATCGGGGGCATCTACAACGGGCACCGGTGCCGGTTTTCGACGCACGCTGACTTCTAACGGCGAAGGTGCGTTCCGGGCCATTCAGATTCCGCCGGGATCATACGACATCGTGACGACCGCATCGGGCGGCTTCGGCGTCGCCCGCTATGAGAACGTGATGGTCGCAATCGGCAAGACCACTCAGGTAACCGTAACCGTAAATCCGGGTGGTAGTGCCGTGACGGTCGACGTCGCTTCGAGCGATGCGGCCCCGATCGATACTTCTAACAATGCCATTCAAACGACCGTGAATGCGCAAAAGATCGAACTGCTTCCGAAAGGTACGGGCTTCACCAGTATCCTCAAATCGGTTCCGGGAACACGGCCTGAAAGCCGTACCGGCGGATTTACCGTCGACGGAGCGTCCGGAGGCGAGAATGTGTTTGTGATCGACGGCCAGGAGGTCACAAATTACCGTACCGGCACCCTCAACGACTCTTACAGTATCCCGACACAGCTTGTGCGCGAAGTACAAGTGAAGTCAAGCGGATTCGATGCCGAATTCGGCGGAGCCACCGGCGGCGTGATCAGCGTCGTGACAAAGGGCGGTTCGAATAGCTTTCATGGTGAGTTTGGTGTTCAGTTTGATACACCGAGGTTGAACGGATCCGCACGGCCTTTGGTAACACGATTCACGACCGGCACCGTCGCCGCCGGCAATTTTGTTCAGACGTCTGAATATTTTGCTCCGGAGAAAGCGGGCGGAACAAATTACTTTCCGACGGCGAACCTGGGAGGCAAGATCATCAAGGACCGGCTATGGTTCTTCGGAAGCTACACGCCGCAGATCTTCAACACCACAGTAGATACGCAGTATTTTACAAACGCTCCGGCGGCAACGCGAACGTTTATCGGAAGCCAAACGTACAGCCGAAAGCGTACTTACGAATATGCGTTTGGGCGAATTGACGCCAATCCGTTCAACTCTCTCCGGGTAAGCAGTACCTATTTGTGGAATCCGGTGATCGATGATGGCAGTATTCCCACGACTTCCTTCTCGAATGTTTCGTCGCCTGCGTTCGCTTTTGGCAACATCCCGACAGCGAATTACGGCGGCACGATCGGCGTGTTGACCGGCAATCAATTTACCTCGCAGCAAGGCGGCCGGCAGAACTCGAATCTTTTTACCGTGGACGCTGTTTGGACGCCTACCAGCAAGGTCGTTGTGGCGGGCCGCTACACACGAGGTTTTTTGAACGAGAAGCTCGGCAATTATTTCGTTCCGCAAACGACCCAGATCTTTAGCTGCGGAGCCGCGAACCCCGCGTTTCCGTGCACGACGACCGGAGCTAACCTGATCACGAGAAAGGATGTCTCGCTTCGTCAGACATACGATTTTTCGGTCGCGTACTTTTTCATGGCTGGAGGACGGCATGAATTTAAGGCCGGGCTGCAGCGTTTCACGATCTTGAATGACGTTCAATCGGGCAACTCGACCATCGGCCGAGTGTCCTACAATTACGGCACACCAATATCGACATTGCTTGGCGGCGGTGTCGTCGATACACCCGGTGCGGTCGGCTCAGGTTCGTTCCGCCGAACCGGTACGAACGGCACAGGATCGAACCTAAGCCGTGCATTCTATTTCCAGGACAAGTATCAGCCGACCTCGCGCCTGACGCTCAATCTCGGACTTCGCTTTGAGAAGGAAAATCTACCTTCGTTCAACCAGTTTCCGAGTGCGATCAACTTCGGCTGGACCGACAAGATCGCTCCGAGACTCGGGTTTGCATACGACCTTACGGGTAACGGAGAAACGAAGATCTTTGCGAGCTACGGCTGGTTTTATGATCGGGTGAAGTTCGAGCTTCCCCGCGGCCTTTTCGGCGGCGATATCTTCCTCGAAGATTACTTTGAATTGTTCCCGAATACACCGTCAACGTTCTTCAACATCACCAACATACTTAACGGCTTTACGGGTCCGAGTATTTGTCCGGCAAACGGATTTATCACACCCGGTGCGCTAAGCAGATGCCAAAAGAACCTTCGCGTCAATGCGAACGATCCGAACGCCTCAGCTTTGAACGGCGGTGCCGTAGATCCGAACCTCAGGCCATTCAAACAGACTGAGTTTACAGTCGGAATGGAGCGTAAACTCAGCCGCGACTATGTGCTCCGTGCCCGATACACATTCAAAAATGTTGATGACGCGGTCGAAGATGCGGGTGTAGTGAACGCCGCCGGCAGTGAAGCGTATATTATCGGCAATCCGGGGTCGGGTCTGCACCTACAGACTCTGCAGGCACTCGGATACCTCAAGGCGGCGACTCCTCAGCGTCGGTATGATGCTTTCGAGGTCGTTCTTGAGCGACGCCTGTCGAAGAATTGGTACTTCAACATGAACTACACCTTAAGCCGCTTGTACGGAAATTACACGGGTCTTGCGAGTTCTGACGAGGCACACCTTGTAAACGGACGTCTTTCGCCGGGTGTTTCGCGAGCTTTCGACCTGCCGTTCATCGGATTTACTGCAAAGGGAGAGCCGGATAACGGCAAACTTCCGACGGACCGTCCACATGTATTCAACATTTACGGAACGTACATTTTCGATTGGATGGGAAGCAAGACGAACTCGACCGAGTTGTCCGCGTTCCAAACTATTGCATCGGGAACCCCGATGACAACGTCGATCTTTGGCGCGTCGACAGTTACTCCGCAGATATTAAACGAACGCGGAGATCTCGGCAGGAGCCCGACATTTACTCAGACCGACTTCAATGTCACGCACCGGTACAAGTTTGGACGCGATAACCGTTATACGGTGGCGATGGATCTAAATTTCCTGAACATTTGGGATCAGGACACTGTGACCGGTATTTATCCGACGATGAATCCGAGTACGGCTCCGGTGAACGCAGCTGCGGTCGCCGGCGGCAGCCAGGTCGCCTATGCGAACGGACTGACGAGCGGGACACTCTACAACGCGATCATCGCTCGAATCAACTCGCAGCCTGACCGCAGTGACATCCGTTACAAAACACCGCAGCTCTATCAGTCGCCGCGGGCAGTACGGTTTGGATTCCGTTTCTTGTTCTAGCTATTGTTTAGGATGAATGTAAGGTGTGTCCGGTCTCTGATCGGGCACACCATTTTATTTTCGAGGCTGCTGTTTGGCACGGGCGGCGTTCTGCGCTAGCTGGGCGGCACGCGGCAACGCCTCGACCGCTTTTGCAGCCTGGGCGTCATCTTCGATAAGGACTTGGCCGGCGGAAACGCTGCCAAAGTAAGCTATCGCAAGCTCATAGCGAAGCCGCAGCGTAATGAACGAGTTCTCGGATCGCGCAATTTCATTCGAAATGCTGAATTCCGGATGTGACCGTAAAAAACCCGTGAACGCGTTCGTCAGCGAGGTCGCCTCAGGAAAATCGGATGGCATGAGGCGCTTGCCGAAAGTCACGGCAGCGTTTCGGGCCGGAGTGAATCCGGCAACCCTTCCATTGACCGCTTCTTTAACGAAAAAGAACATAGGATCAAGCAGTGAGATCTGACGCGAGGTCATTTCCGGCAAATTTGCGATCTCATCGGGCAAGATCCCGTCACCGCCGAAGACCTTTCGGTCGGTAACGGTGCGGGCTTCAAAATAGGGCTTGTCGATAGCGGCCGCGGTCGGCGTATGGTTGTAATAGTCGTACAAGCCGATCTTCGAATAGTCACGCTGGATAGAGCGGCCGGCCGGCGTTAGATATCTGGCCGTCGTGAGAGTCAGACCGGAGCGTTCCGGGAGATCGAGCACGCTTTGGACCAGTCCTTTTCCAAACGTTTTTTCGCCTACGATCAATGCACGGTCCTGATCCTGCAGTGCACCGGCGACGATCTCTGAGGCAGAGGCGGAGTTTTCGTCGACCAGCACGACCAGCGGCATCGTTTCGGGATTTGGGTTTGTTGAACGCCAAACGCGGTTGTCGAGCCGCGAGCGGCCTTTCTGCGTCACGATCACAGTTTGTGCCGGCACGAATTTCTCGACGATCTTTACTGCCTGATCAACGATCCCGCCGGGATTTCCGCGTAGATCGAGCACTAGTGAACGCATTCCCTCGCGTTTCAGTGAGCGCAGAGCAGCGTTGAATTCGTCGTTCGTCGTGTAGTTAAAACCATCAGTCAGAGCTACATACCCGACTCCGGGCCGCAGCATGTACGCGTCAGGTATCGACGGCTGCGGAACAGGGCCGCGGCGAAGCGAAACTGTCTCCTCTCGATCCGTAGCAGCTCGCAAAACCGTTACGCGAACGATCGTGCCGTCCGGTCCGCGGAGCTTATCGCGTACCACATCAGATTCCTTTCCAAGCAGCCGTTCGCCGTTTACCCCAACTATCTTGTCGCCATAATGCAATTGTGCTTTTGCCGCTGCCGAGCCGGGGAACGTGGCGAGTATATATGTATTCCTTTCACCCGAAAGTTCGTAACTCGCGATCGACGCACCTATGCCGCTATAGCTGCTTTGCTCTTCGTCGAGCATTTCTTTCCATTCTGCAGGATCAAAGTAGTTTGAGTGCGGATCGAGTGTCTTGAGTGCTCCGTCCAGCGTTGATTTGGTCAGATCGTTAAGGGTGATCTTAGGGCCTTCGACATGGCTGCGGCGGATGATCTCTTCGGCCTCCAGAATCTCAGCCGCGATCCGAGACGGAACCAGTCGGTCCGTACTGTCAAATCCGCCGTTTCCACCGGACGCAGAAAACGAGCTTCCGCTTTTGAGGTCGAACGGTTCGACCGGCTTGTCGAACGGCGAACGCGTTTGTGCCTGAAGCGACGCGGAAAATGAACCCAGCAGCAAAACGCATACGATGATACGGAAATTCGCCATAATTTCGACCCGCAAAAACAATCCGCTATCGCTAAAGACCAAACGCCGACAAACGGCGGGCGATCTCGATATGAAAAAGCCGGCGGTGCAAGCGGCACCTGGCATCCGCCGGTTCAAGGTTTGTATGCTGCGATAATACGTCTAATCGCATCCAGATTCCAGCCAAACCGCGGCAATTTTTCGACTGTTTGATAAATGCAGACTTTTGATTCAAAATCACCACATGCCGGAAGAAAATGCAAACGATCTAAACTCGCGGCTGAGGCGATTGATCGAGACCATCGACATCGCAAATGTATTGACCGAGCCGATCACGTCCTCGATAAACGAACTGCTCGCCGTCTCCGCGGCCAAATTGAATTCGGAGGACGCATCGGTACTTGTGCGCGATGGCGAACACGGCGATCTGCGTTTTCTGTCGGCCACCGGGAAGGTTGCCGACCAGTTATTGGGAATGCATGTGCCGGCTGGAAAGGGGATCGCCGGTTTCGTATTGATGTCGGGCCAACCGATGGCAGTGTCAGATGTCGGCGAAGACAGCTCGTTTTATGCCGAGGTCGATCGAGCGACGGGTTATTCGACACAAACAATCCTTGCGACGCCGTTACGATTTAAGGATGAAATAATCGGCGTGCTCGAATTTATCAACCGACGAGGCGAGCCGCCTTTTACACCATTTACTTCGGACGAACTCGACACTGCGGCCGTCTATGCCGACGCGATCGCTCCGCTGGTGAACGCGTTTGAATCTGCAAGGCTGTTGCGAAGCCTTAGCTCAAAGGTATTAACCGATTCCGGTGAATCCGACCTCGCGGCGATGCGTTTGTGGCTTGCCGCGACACGAAATTCACATGAACATCGCGAACGTATGGACCTCGCGATACTGCTGCGCGAGGTTGCCAGCCGAGGCGATGCGGAACGCAAATTGTGCCGTGAATTGTTGGAATCAATCGTGAGGTTCTCAGACGAAAAGAACGAGACGAGCTATTTGCAGTATTGAGGAAAGACTAGCCCACGAAATGCACGAAAATCACTAAAAAAGAAAGTGTTTAGGAACCACTTCATCATTAGCATGCGGCAAGCATCTGAATTCCAATATTTCGTGCCTTTTGTGTTTTTCGTGGGCCAATTCTTATGACGATCGATGAGTCACAATTTCTCGGGACGATGTCGGCTTATTTTGCGCCGAGGCATAACTGGCGCGAGGCGACCGGCCGAGGCGTGACGGTTGCGATCGTCGACAGCGGCATCGAGACCGATCATCCGGAACTAAAAGGAAAGGTGATCGAATCGGTTGAGGCCCGCGTTGACGGCAACCGCGTCGTTTTTGATCCATCGAACGCCGGCGATTCTGCCGGCCATGGAACTGCGTGTGCCGGCATAATTGCGTCGATCGCGCCTGATGCGAAATTTGCGAGTATCAAAGTTTTGGGGGCCGGCGGGCTTGGTGATGGTCAGGTCTTTCTCGCGGGGCTTGAGTACGCGATCAAAAAGAAATACAAGGTGATCAACCTCAGCCTCGGCACCACAAAGCCTCAGTTTTTCGCCCCGCTCCACGATATGCTCGACCGGGCGTATCAGGCCGGCTGTATCGTCGTGGCGGCGGCCAACAACCTGCCGCAGCCTAGTTTTCCGTCAGTATTTTCGTCTTCGCTCGTGTCGGTGATCAAGAGTGATGAGACCGATCCGCTCAAATTTGGTTTCAAATACGGCGACGTGATCGAATTGACGGCCCCGGGCGTCAACGTCCGCACCGCTTGGCTCGGCGGCGGACACCGCAACCTGACCGGCAATAGCTTTGCGTGTCCCCATATCGTGGGCATAGTCGCTCGTTTTGTCGAAGGTTATCCAAACCTAACCCCGTTTCAAGTCAAATCGGCACTGTACGCCATCGCACGCGAAAATCAGGAAGGTTGATCTGTTAGCAGCATCTACGACGAAACCAAACTTAACAGGTGCCCCATTTGGAACTTCTTTACGCTTAGGTATTTCTGTGTCTCGTTCGAAGGCTCAAATTCGATCGCGACGCGTTCGACAACCTCAAGGCCGCCGTTCCGCAATGCCTGTATCTTGTCAGGATTGTTGGTTAGCGCTTTGACGCGAGAGAGGCCGAGGTCGCGGAGTATCTCGACGCATTGTTCGTAGCGTCGGGCGTCGACGTCGAGCCCAAGTTTGACGTTTGCTTCGATCGTGTCGGCGCCTTGATCCTGCAGGGCGTATGCACGGATCTTGTTGATAATGCCAATACCGCGTCCTTCCTGCTGCTGATAAACGACCACGCCGCGTCCTTCTTTGGCAATGGTTTCCATCGCAAACTGCAGCTGTTCGCCGCAATCGCATTTTGCTGAGTGAAAAACATCGCCGGTCATGCACTGAGAGTGAATGCGTACCGGGACGGCGTCAGCCGTCCTCAGTTTGCCTTTGTAAACAACGACAAATTCCTCATCGCTCGTTAGAGATCGATAACCGGCAATTCGAAAATCACCGTATTTTGTTGGCAGCTTGGCGTCAGCGGCCATTACGACCGACGGGATGAGGCCGAGATAATGATTGCTTTGTGAGTTTTGAGTCGATTCCAAGATCATAGTTTTAATGGTCATCAAACTAAGGCGAAATTACCGATAAACTGCGTTCGTGCGGCCAAGTGAGCATTTCGCTCAAGTCATGTGATTGGATTCATAAAGCAGGTACGAAGTTTGGATAACATTTTTCCGATCTGCCCAAACCGGCGATTTTGATTTTTGCTGGTCAAAATGTTCTCATTGAAGCAGAACATTTTTCCAACTTTAGTTGGCCAAAACGAAACGAATTTATGTCAGAAACTTTCAAATTACCCCCGCTTGAGATCGAGGAATACAGCCTCGCAAACGGGTTGCGGGTCGTGCTCAATTTCGATAACTCGGCCCCGGTGGTGTCGGTCGCCGTCTATTACAACGTAGGTTCTCGCAATGAGCGTGCGGACCGCACCGGATTTGCGCATTTGTTCGAGCATATGATGTTTCAGGGCTCGGAAAACGTGCCTAAGGCCGGGCATTTTCAGCACATAATGAAAGCCGGCGGGACGATGAACGGTACAACTTCGAGCGAGCGGACGAACTATTACGAAACGCTGCCGGCAAATCAATTGCCGCTTGCGTTGTGGCTCGAATCGGACCGTATGCGTTCGTTGGCCGTCACGCAGGAGAATCTGGACAATCAACGCGAGGCCGTTAAGGAAGAAAAACGCCTGCGATACGACAATCAGCCGTACGGGCAAATTTTTGATCTGATCAACGAAATGATCTATAAGAATTTTGCCAATTCACATTCGACCATAGGTTCGATGAACCATCTCGACGCGGCGACGGTCGAAGATGTGCGGGAATTTTTCCGAATTTTTTACGCACCGAATAACGCTGTATTGGTACTTTCGGGGGCGTTCGACCCAGCTACGGCGAAAGATCTGATCGAGACCTATTTCGGCGACATTGCTTCACAGCCATTGCCGCCGGAGCTTGATGTGACCGAGCCGGTCGAGGTCGCTTCGACCTATAAAGAGTGGGAAGACAAACTCGCTCCGTTCCCGGCCTTCCTTATTGGTTGGAAGATACCGCCGAGGCGTTCACATGAGTTTTATGCGTTGTACCTGGCCGGGAAAGTGCTTTACGACGGAGACAGTTCACGGCTTTATCAGAAATTGGTTAAGGGCGAAGAATCGGTCATTCAGCTCTTCGGATTTACCGACGAACGCCGCGGCCCGTCGAGTATCTTTATCGGTGCAATTCCGAAACCCGAACAGGATCTGAGCAAGATCCGCGAAACGATCATGAACGAGATACATGACCTGGCAACACACGGCCCGACCACCGAAGAGATGGAAAAGATCGAGAACCAGCTGATAAACGACTCGGTCCGAATGCGCCAGTCGTCGATGTCGCGGGCCCAGCAAATAGCCGAATTTGCACTGTACGATGGCGATCCAAAGCTCGTCAACACCGAACTTGAAGCTCTGCTAGAGGTAACGGCAGATCAGATCAGAAACGCTGTCGGGAAATATCTGAACACGGAAAACCGTGCATTGCTCGATGTGGTCCCGGCAGGTAAGGGCTAGTAATGGTTTTGCCACAGAGATCACAGAGGGCTCAGAGTTAAGAAGCGAAGGCTTGAAATTTTTCTCAGTGAACTCTGTGATCTCTGTGGCTACGAAGATTATGACTCCAGAATTACGAAGATCCGCACCTGAGCCGTTGGCTCCGGTAGAATTTGAGATACCACGACCCATTCAGACGACGCTTGATAACGGGCTGCGTGTGGTGATCTTTCAGGACGAGCGGCTGCCGCTTGTAAGTTACCGGCTTGCATTCCATTCGGGCGATATAAACGATCCAAAGGATGCGAGAGGCTTAACATCGGCTATGACGTCGATGTTGACCGAGGGTACGAGCGAATATACTAGTCTCCAGCTTGCTGAGAAGATCGAGCGATTGGGTGCGAGCATTTCGGCGAGCTCATCCGATGATTTTACGACGATCGGTGCTTCGAGCCTATCGCTTTACGCGACTGAGATCCTGCATCTAATGGCAGATGTTGTTCTGCGCCCGGCCTTTCCGGAAAGCGAACTCGACCTCTATCGACGCAACACTTTAGAAAACCTCAAATTCCAGCGTTCGCAGCCCGGTTTTCTGGCCGGCGAACAGGCTGCTCGGCTCGTCTACGGAAAACACCCTTATTCGGTGGTATCGCCAAACGCCGCTGACGTTGAGAAGTTGACCCGTGAACAGCTCGTACGATTTCATGCTGCTCGGTTTGTTCCGAATAATGCGATCTTTATTGTTGTCGGTGATGTGAAAAAAGATGAATTCCTCGCCGATCTCAACGAGTTATTCGGCGATTGGTCGCAGGGAAGCGGCGTTTCGCATGATTTCCCTGAACCGCCGGCTCGTAATGCTAGGAGCCTGACGATCGTCGATCGTCCGGGTTCGGCACAGTCGAATATCGTCCTGACCAATCTCGGCGTCAAACGTGACGATCCCGATTACTTTCCGCTGATAGTAATGAACCAGGTACTCGGCGCCGGAGCTTCGTCGCGTGTGTTCATGAACCTGCGCGAGGAAAAAGGCTACACATATGGTGCCTATACCCGTCTCGAAACCAAAAGGCTCGCAGGTGAATTTGAAGCGACCGCGGAGGTAAGGACCTCTGTCACAGGTGATTCACTGAAAGAATTCTTCTACGAACTTGAGCGAATCAGAACGGACTTGGTCGGCGATGAGGAATTAGCCGACGCGAAGAATTTTCTGACCGGCGTATTTCCGCTGCGTGCCGAAACGCAGAGCGGTCTGACGACATTGATAGTTAATCAGCACTTGTACGGCCTGCCGGAAGATTATTTACAGACCT
>CAZVDM010000050.1:14606-21195 GCA_964625555.1 uncultured Chloracidobacterium sp. | reverse complement strand
TGCATCTGTATCAGGATCTGGGCCCCGCGTGCCTCGAACATCTGCGCGGGGAATTTGCCTTTGTCATCTGGGACGAGGAGAACGAGACGCTCTTTGCCGCCCGCGACCGCTTTGGCATCAAGCCGCTGTTCTATGTGCAGGATGCCGACGGGCTGAAGCTCGCATCGGAAGCAAAGGCTCTGTTCGCCGCAGGCGTTCCCGCCGCGTGGGACCAGGAATCGGTGTTCCAGAACCTGTTCTTTTCGTTCGACCAGGACAGAACTTTGTTCCGTAATGTTCAACAGCTATCGCCCGGCCACTTTCTGATCGCAAAACGTGGAAACGTAACGGTCAAACGCTATTGGGACGTCGGCTATCCAAAGGCGAACGCCGCACATTCGCACACATCCGAAACGGAATGTATCGAAACGGTGCGTTCAATCCTCGACGAGGCGATCCGTCTGCGAATGCGTGCCGATGTGCCGGTCGGATGTTATCTCAGCGGAGGCGTCGACTCTTCATCCGTACTTGGGATGGCGAGCCGCTATGCGGAAGGGAAGTTCACGGCGTTCACGATCGCGTTCGATCATCCCGATTTCGACGAAAGCGGGCCCGCGAGGCGGATGGCGGAGTTTGCGGGAGCGGAGTTTCGCCCGATCGCCGTTAAAGGCACCGACTTCGCGGATGTTTTCTACGAATCCGTCTGGAAAGGCGAGATGATCCACTATAACGCCCACGGTGCGGCCCGTTATCACCTCAGCCGAGCCGTGCGGGCCGAAGGCTACAAGACCGTCATCGGCGGCGAAGGTGCGGACGAGCTTTTCGCAGGCTATGATTTCTCAAGCCAGGCGGTGCTTTCCGGTGGTCGGTCGGGAATGGCCAAATATGCGGCAACGTTCGCTAGATTATTCAAACCAAGATCCGAGACCGAACGTCGCATCGCCGCGACTTCACCGTGGCTCGCAAGGCTTAGTCACATTCTCGCTTTTCCGCCGCATCTGACAGATTATGTCTCGGAGAAATTCGACTTCCTGCACACGATGATCGCACCGGAGTTTTCATCACAGTTTCCTGGACGCGATCCGTATCGAGAATTCTTTCGGCAATTCGGCTACCGCAAGACTCTGCTCGGACGAGAGCCTGCAAAACAGATCATTTACCTGTGGATGAAATCGCTGTTCGTCAACTACGTCCTCGCCGCCGAACGGCTCGACATGACAAACGCGGTCGAAGTTCGCCTGCCGTTCCTCGATCACAAACTGTTCGAATACGCGAAATCGATACCTGTATCAATGCTTGCGAAAGGCGGAACGCTGAAATATCTGCTTCGCGAAGCAGCAAAGCCTTTCATTACGGACGAGGTCTATCGCGGTCTCAAGCAGCCGTTCCTCGCTCCGCCGACGACGCGGCGCAACGATGACGCGATGTACATTATGCTGCAGGACATTCTGCGAAGCGAGTGCTTTGCGTCGGTGCCTTTCTTCGACCGTGCGGCTGTTCGAGCGATGCTTGATAACGTCGCGACGATGGACGAGGCGTCACGTTCGTCAATGGATCCCGTCCTCTATATGATGGCGTCGATCGGCGTGCTGCATGAACGATACAGGTTGTAAAATAGTGTGCGATAGATCGCACGTTAATGCTCAAACATTACGCAAATTGTTTGAGGCGGCCCGTCAATACAATTACAGCCGATAATTTTGGTCGGCGCCCGAAAGTCGAGTGGAATCGGAGAAACATATGAAAACCGCAAATACAACTGTTACATTTTGTCGTTTTATTTTGATCCTGATCCTGCCGGTTGCCCTATTTGCGGCACCCGGCGATCTTGATCCGACATTTGGAACCTCCGGAATCGTTAGCATTAACAGTGCTTTGAGCCAGACGACGTATCGCGGCGTACGCGAATTTCCGGACGGCCAGCTCCTGGTGTTTGGCGGTGGCGAGTACATTGCCGCAAAGAAATATACAGCCAGCGGCGTCTCGGTGTTTTACTACGGAACGTTTGCGTATCAGGGTAACAATGAACTGAACGTGCCTTACGTTAAAGGGACTGTTTATGACGCGGAAATTACGCCTTCCGGTGACGTGTACTTCGCCGGCGAAGTCAAAGAATCTCCTCGCGGTGACTCTAGGCCCGCGATCTGGAAATTCCTTGCAAACGGCCATCTCGACACATCGTGGGGTACAAGTGGCCGCATTTTCCTATCAAGTGCAGAGGGACTGGCGACGCAGATCGAGGAGCGAAATACCAAGCTCTATGTTTTGTACAGCGTTAGTGGTCAGAGATATGTAACACGCCGCTTTGTCTCCAATGGGAACTTCGATACAAGCTTCGGAACGCTCGGCCAGACAGCAGTTGCAACCGGAGCATCGCAACAAACCGGTGGCATGATCATCTCAACTTCGACTGGGAAGATCTATATCGCAAGCGGACCATTGCTTCGCCTTAACGCGAATGGATCGATCGATAATACGTTCGGCGTAAACGGAATCGCATCACCCTTGCCCGTTTACGATAATTGTCCCGGATTGGAAGAGACGGTTGGGCCGTTCGGTTTCAATTCTGTCTCGTTCAATAGCGACGGGACGCTCTTTGTCGCCGCACGTTCCGGGGTAACAATCGCGGAAGCATATGTAGCGTTTTCCGGCGTCTCAAAATATTCCGCCAATGGCGTTCTGGACACGAGCTTCAACAATGGTCAGATCGGTTGCGGTGGAGCTCTATTTGGTGCGGTTTTTCCAATGGTTGCAAATCAAGCAGATGGCAAGGTATTCCTTTCAGGGCCGATCGTCACTCGTTTCAATATAGACGGAAGTAAAGACTTGACCTACCCTTCAATTCAGGCTTTTCCGAATGATTTGTTGGTTCAGTCTTTCGACGGAAAGAACGTTGTTCTGTACGCTCACGAACTACACCGAAGGCTTCCGTAGAAGCTATTTAATTCTGATTTGGATCTTCAATCAAAATGACTGTAAAAACGATCGCTTTTCGTTTATGATTGCACTGTAAAACCTTTTATAGTCGACGGAAAGTGTAAATTGAAACCAACGAACATTAACGACCCCGAGTATTTCCACAAAGTCGTGGATTGTCAATATGCATGTCCGGCACACACGCCGGTGCCGGAGTATATTCGCCTTATAGCCGAAGGCCGATATACTGAGGCGTACATGATCAACTGGGATTCGAATGTCTTTCCCGGCGTTCTCGGGCGAACATGCGATCGCCCGTGCGAACCGGCGTGCCGGCGCGGACGTCTGGAACAAGAACCTGTTGCGATCTGCCGGCTGAAACGCGTGGCTGCGGACAATCGTGATGACGTGATCCCATATATGCCGTCCGGGCCGTTCGTTTCGAATGGTAAAAAGGTCGCGCTGATCGGCGGAGGGCCGGCATCACTAACGGTTGCCCGCGATCTCGCGCCGTTAGGCTACGAGGTGCATCTTTTCGACGAGCAGAAGCTCGGCGGCGGATTTATGCGTTCGCAGATTCCGGCGTTTCGCCTGCCGGAACGTGTTCTGAACGAAGAAGTAGATTACATACTGCGGCTCGGCATTCATACGCATTTTGAACAATACGTCGACTCATTGAAAGGCATACTCGAAAAGGACTACGACGCAGTTTTTGTCGGTACGGGAGCACCCCGCGGGCGCGATCTGCCGGATCTGCCGGGACGGCAAGAAGGTGCGGCAAACATTCACATCGGCATCAACTGGCTTGGGTCGGTCGCGTTTGAACACACTGACAAGATCGGAAAACGCGTTATCGTTCTGGGCGGCGGAAATACGGCCATGGATTGCTGCCGAACGGCTCGCCGGCTCGGCGGGGAAAATGTAAAGGTGATCGTCCGTTCGCCGTTCGCCTCGATGAAAGCGAGCCCTTGGGAAAAAGAAGACGCTCAACACGAGGACATTCCGATCATTGACAATCACGTTCCGAAGTCGTTTGTCATCGAGGATGGCAAACTCGTCGGAATGACATTCGAAAAGGTCGAGGCCGTCTTCGACGAGAACGGAAAACGATCACTCGTTCCGACCGGCGAACCTGAGCAATTTTATCCGGCGGATGACGTTCTGATCGCGGTCGGCCAGGAAAATTCTTTCCCATGGATCGAACGCAACATCGGCATTGAATTCGACAAGTGGGAAATGCCGGTTGTTGATAAAACGACGTTTCAATCATCACATCCGAAGGTTTTCTTCGGTGGCGACGCGGCGTTTGGGCCAGAGAATGTGATCACTGCGGTCGCTCACGGGCATCAGGCTGCAGTTTCGATCGATCTGCTGTGCAAGGGCGAGAATCTTTTGACAAATCGGCTCGACCCATTCGTCAATCTGATCTCGCAAAAGATGGGGATCCACGAATGGGCATACGACAGCGAGGTTGAGAGTGATCAGCGCTACATCGTCCCGCAGGCACCAAAAACCGTTACTTTGAGCGATCGAAAACAGGAAGTTGAGCTCGGCTTTGACCCGCTTGCAGGTTACAAAGAAGCGGAACGATGCCTCAACTGCGACGTACAAACGGTTTTCAGTGCCTTGAAGTGTATCGAGTGCGATGCCTGTGTCGACATCTGCCCAACGAGTTGCATCACATTCACTGAAAACGGTGAGGAAGCCGATCTGCGACAACGCACAAAGGTCCCGGCACTTAATCTGAAGCAGGATCTCTACGTTTCGGAACCGGTCCCACAAACCGGCCGCATCATGGCCAAGGATGAGGACGTTTGCCTTCACTGCGGGCTGTGCGCCGAACGCTGCCCAACGGCCGCGTGGGATATGCAGAAATTCTTCTATAACGTGACGAAAGCGGGGAGCGTGAAATACGGATGTCGCTAAAAGTAAATGATTTTGTGATCAGATTTGCCAACGTGAACGGCACCGGCTCGGCGTCCGCCAATGCTTTGTTCACCAAAGCCGTGTTTCGGATGGGCATCCCGGTGACTCCAAAGAATATATTTCCATCCAATATTCAAGGTTTGCCTACCTGGTATGAGGTTCGCGTTTCGGAAAAAGGCTACCTCGGTCGTCGCGAAGGAATCGATTTAATGATCGCCGTCAATCCGCAGTCGATGAAAAAGGACTACGCCGGGGTTAAAGCCGGCGGCTATTTTCTGTACGACAGCTCAAAACCGCTTCCGCCGGGATACGACCGTACGGATTTGACACATATCGGAATTCCGTTGATGGCATTATGCAACGCGGAGTACACCGACGCTCGTCAGCGTCAGCTCTTTAAGAATATAGTCTATATTGGTGCCTTGTCCGCGTTACTCGATATCGAGTTTTCGGTGCTGGAGGGACTCATTGGCGATCAGTTCAAGGGTAAGGAAAAGCTGATCGAGCCGAATATCAAGGCACTGAACATCGGCGTCAACTATTGCAAGGAGAACTTCGATTGCCCGCTCGACATCCGAGTCGAACGCCGCGACCTGCTGGGCGACAAGATATTGTTCAGCGGCAACTCAGCTTGTGGTCTGGGAGCGATCTACGCCGGTGCTACCGTTGCGGCCTGGTATCCGATCACGCCTTCAACTTCGGTCGTTGATGCGTTTGCAAAATATGCCGCAAAGTACCGTGTCGACCCCGAAACAGGTAAGAACAACTACGCGATCGTGCAAGCCGAGGACGAACTCGCCGCTATCGGTATGGTCATGGGCGCCGGCTGGAACGGCGCCCGCTCATTCACCGCGACCAGCGGCCCGGGACTGTCGTTGATGAATGAATTTCTCGGCCTCGGCTATTTTGCCGAGGTGCCGACAGTTCTGATCGACGTCCAGCGGACCGGGCCATCGACCGGCATGCCTACGCGAACGCAGCAATCTGACCTGCTTCTCGCGGCATATGCATCGCACGGGGACACACGGCATCCGCTGCTGTTTCCGGCGAGCCCGAAAGAGTGCTTCGAGATGACCGCAGATGCATTTGACCTGACCGAGCAACTTCAAACGCCGGTCATCGTAATGACCGACCTCGACCTCGGCATGAACGACCACATAACAAAACCGCTCATGTGGGACGATTCGCGGCAGTATGACCGGGGTAAATTCCTTACAAGCGAAGAGCTCGACCGCATCAGTACGCAAACGCTCATGGCAGCGGTAAGCAAAAGATCTTCACGAACCGATGGCAGTGCGAAGGACGAGATGTCGGTCGTCATGTCCGAACTTGACGGACAGGCCAACAGCGACCATGCCTCGTGCCAGCCGCTCGAACAATTCAAAGGGAAATACGGGCGCTATCTTGACATAGATGATGACGGCGTACCGTACCGGACGATACCCGGCGCGCATGCAACCCACGGAGCATTTGTCACACGCGGTTCTTCGCGTGATGAATACGCGGTCTATACGGAGGACGGCGATGCATATCGTCGAAATATGGACCGGCTGATGCGAAAATGGGAAACCGCTAAAAAGCTGGTTCCGGCCCCGAAGTTCTTTCAAGAATCCAACCAGTCGGAGTACGGCGTTATATTCTTCGGTACCTCGACATATGCAGCTAAAGAAGCAATCGAATTGTTGGGCGATAAGGGGATCGTTCTCGACGCGATGCGCCCGAAGGCGTTCCCGTTCTGCGATTCGTTCCGCGAATTTGTTGATTCGCA
>CAZVDM010000050.1:0-14506 GCA_964625555.1 uncultured Chloracidobacterium sp. | reverse complement strand
TCGACATTGTGCGCGGGATGCGGGCATGACGGGATAAGTGCCGCGATCGCGCAGGCTTGTTTTGAAACGAATATTCAGCCGCATCGTGTTGCGAAATTGTCGGGCATCGGCTGTTCGTCAAAGACACCTGCATATTTTTTGTCAAATTCGCACGGATTCAATTCGGTTCACGGTCGCATGCCGTCGGTGGCGACGGGTGCGAATCTGGCCAATCGCGATCTGATCTACTTCGGCGTCTCGGGTGACGGCGACACGGCGTCGATCGGAATGGGGCAATTCGTACATGTCGTCCGCCGCAATCTGAACATGGTCTATTTGGTAATGAACAATGGTTGTTACGGCCTGACAAAGGGCCAGGACAGTGCGACAGCCGATGTCGGATCGAAGAGCAAAGCGGGAAGTGTAAATTTATTCGAAGCGATCGATCTCGCGAGCCTAGCTATCGAGCTCGGGGCCACGTTTGTAGCACAGAGTTTCTCGGGTGATAAGATGCAGCTTATTCCGCTGATCAAGGCGGCAATGAATCATCCGGGATTTGCATTCATCAACGTCATCTCGCCATGCGTGACGTTCAACAACAACGTCGGCTCGACCAAATCGTACGATTACGTGCGTGAACACATGGATGCCACTTCGACCTTTGATTTTGTTCCGTACATGAAGGAGATTACCGCAATTTACGAAGAAGGAGCCGTGGAGGATCTGCCAATGCACGATGGTTCAGTAATACGGCTGCACAAACTCGAAAAGGACTGGGATCCTCTAAACCGAATTTCGGCGATGAACGCCGTCCAAAAGGCGCGAGTAAAGGGAGAGATTTTGACCGGATTGTTATATATGGACCCTGAAACCTCTGATCTCCACGAGATGATAAAAACCAGTGACCGGCCACTAAATTCACTGACGAAAGAGGAACTCTGTCCGGGCAGCGAAATGCTTGCGAAACTCAACGCCAGCCTACGCTAGCCAATAGTGTTAGATCACGTAATTTCTCCCAATTTAGCTCAAGATACCGCAATATTAAGAACTTAAGGTCCGTTACAATATTTGTGTCGCAGCCTACACTCAATTTATCGGGCCTTGATCGGTAGTCCGCCTGAATGAGATCACAGATTCCGGGCCCGATAATTACGATCGGCGCGAATTAGACTGCTTCTGACTGCGAAGTGAAGTTAAATTCCTTTATCATGAGCGCCGGCAGCAGGGAACCACCTCCTCCTTCACTTGATCCGACTCGTTCGGGCTTGCCGACAGCCAGGACGTTGCCCGGGCCGAGCATTTTCACGGTCGATTGATTAAAGCGAAAATTCTTTAGCGGATATGCTATCTTCCCATTCTCGATCCACCAGACACCGTCACGGGTCAGGCCCGTGCTGCTTGCAGTTCGCGGATCGGTTTGGCGAATATACCAGAAGCGGCCGACGAGGATCCCACGTTCGGTAGATTTGATCATTTCTTCGATGGTCGACGTCGGGCCACTAGTTTCCATGATCGTATTTGTCGGGCCGGGCGTCGGTTCCTTTCCCTTTTGCTTGGCCCAAAAGCGGTTGTACGTTAGCGTTTCTAGCACACCGTTATTGACCATTGTGATCCTTTGGGCAGGAATGCCTCCGCCTCCACCGCCGCCAAAGCCTCCTCCACCGCCACCGACTGACTGCGAACCTGGAAGATCCGGATGCCACGGATCGCTATAGATCGTGACTTTTTCGTCAAATACTTTTTCCCCGAGCTTGGTCTTGCCGCCCGGGGCCGAAAATGCACTGCGGCCCTCTTCGGCCGTTCTCGCGTTAAACCCAAAGCCGAATCCGCCTATCAGATCAGCAACAGCCTGGGGCTCAAGTATCACGGTGTAAATGCCGGGATCGATCGACCGTGCGTTGCGGCCATCCAGAGCCTTGCGGATAGATTCGCGAGCGATCCGCATCGTGTCTAGCTTCGCAATATCGTTGTGCCCGCGAAGGAAATAGCCGCTGCTTTGCCCATCGGGCGTTCGGGCCGTCACAGAAAGCCCGACCCCTGTCGTCCGCTCAAATTCAAAATTGCCATTCTTTGTGGAGCTCCCTCCTGCCTGTGATGTTGCCGAGTGAAAGCCGGCTCCTATCACTCCATTTTTCTCGCATTCACTTATGATCGAACCGATCTGTTTCGCTCGGTCGGTAAGTGACAGGTTGGCAGTCGCCTCGAAGTAGCCATTTACCGGTTTATATACCTGACGTCCAAGCGTCGGCATATATTCGCGGTCGGGCGGTGCCGTTTTTGCGATCGCCCCTGCCCGATCGACCATCGTTCGAAGGCTCGCATCGTCGAGATCATTGGTCGAAGCCGAACCCCGCTTGCCGCCGATCCACACTGTAACATTCGCGCTTCGTCCCTTACGGCTGCCGCTGGTCAAGACGTTATTTCCGGCAAATCGCAAATGCGTTTGCTTATTCGAACTAACGGATGCCGATGCATCGTCAGCAGTGACCATTGCCAATATCTTTTTAGTAAGATCTATTACCTCTTGTTCAGTGAGCAGCATTATTCGTGATCCTCCATTTGGCCGGAGTTTGGGCCTGACGCGGTGTTCAGGACATTGATATTTCTAAACCTGGCAGGCGGACAACCGTGCGAAACGGCATTTGATTGCCCGGGTTCGCCCTTTCCATCGTTTGGCGAGCCGGGAATCTCATACGTCGCCTGGCCGCCGAGCCCGTCGAGCGAGCCCCAGAAATCCGTCGTTTTCGATTGGTAGGCGACGTCACGGAGCATTCCGCCGATCTTGCCGTTCTTGATCTCCCAAAACGTCTGCCCGCCGAACTGGAAATTGTATCGCTGTTGGTCGATCGAATAGCTGCCGCGGCCATAGATCAAAATGCCTTTCTCAACGCCTGCGATGAGATCGCCCTGCGTGACGTTTTCTTTTGAAGGCGTAAGCGAGACATTCGGCATTCGCGGAAACGGAACACTGCCCCAACTATCAGCGTGCAAACAGCCGTAGGACTTAGATTTACCGACAAGTTTTGCCGTATCGCGGGTTGTCTGCCAATCGACAAAAATGCCGTCTTTGACCAGATGCCACGACTGTCCGGGAACCGCTTCATCATCATAACCGACGGTCGCCATTCCTTGCGGCTGTGTGCGGTCGGCGACAAAATTTACCATTTTCGAGCCAAATTGGAGTTTGCCGGTTTTTTCAGGTGTCAGGAAACTGGTTCCGGCGTAATTTGCTTCCCAGAGCAATGCACGATCAAGTTCGGTCGGGTGCCCGACAGATTCGTGAATCGTCAAGAATAGGTGCGATGGATGCAGCACGAGATCGTATTTGCCCGGCGTCACCGAAGGGGCCGAAAGCTTCATAACGGCGTGCTCCGCAGCAGTTTTGGCCTCGGCGACCCAGTCGTGCTTGCTCAAATACTCAAATCCGATCTGCTGTGCCTCGCGCAGGGAATTGACCGATTGAAAATCGCCCGTTGAACGATTGGTCGCAGTGGCTGAAAAACTCGGGTTTGTACGGATAATATACTGCTCGATACGCGAACCTTCGCTATTCGCAAGATATTTCTGTTCATTCACCGACGCGAGCGATGAATTTACGAAGCTGATACCTTTCACATTAAGTGCCGCTTCGTTGACCTTGAGCAGGATCGCCGTCTTCTCGTCGATTGGGACATCGAACGGATCTTTCTCGAACGAGCTTTTCCATTTCGCTTGTACCTTCGGCGTCGGAACCAGTTCGATCTTCTTTCGAGTGATCGCGGCATTTGCCTTGGCGATTGCAGCAGCTTCAGCCGTTATCCGTTTGACCTCGTCGATCGTTACGATCGGACTGGCTGCAAAACCCCATGTGCCATTGATCAATACTCGAACGCCAAAACCGAAGTTCTGACCGCTCGAGACGTTCAAAACCTGCCTTTCGCGCGTATTTACAGCTTCGACGCGGTACCGGTTAATTCGAATGTCGGCATAGCTCGCACCAAGTTTCTTGGCGGTCGCGAGCGCCGCATCCGCGAGTGCGTCCTTATTTAGGTCGATGTAAAGCGCTGTGGCAGCTTGGGCCTCATACATCCATGACGGCAAGATCGCAGCACCGCCCATTGCGATACCCGCGGCTTTTAGAAAATCACGTCGAGAAAATGTCATTTTTCCCCTCACTTGTATTGTCAGAATTCGATCAGGTCGGTGACGTAAGTTTATGTGTTTTTGGAAGTCGGTGTCAAGATTTCGGGTGCGATCGAACATCCGATATCGCGTTGATATCCAATGTGTTCCAAATGGAGCGGTGTCGGAGTCTTTCCAACACCTACAATTCAGAAATCTATGTTTGTTGCATGCACAATCGTAGTTTTGAGGTCGCTCAATATCGAAGATAACGACTGCGGAGATTTTCCGAACGCCCGCGTAGAATTTCGTAGCAATTTGGTAATCGTTCTTAATTTCTAGACTGAGATTCCCTAATTCATTACCTTTACAGCTTCTCACCGTTGGCACACCTATTGCACTTGCGACCGTGTGCTGGTTCGAACCTAAGATGTGATGGAAAACGGAAATGACCCAACTCAATAGCGATCTCACGGCGCAAGCGGATCTGAAATCTCACGGAGCCGGTACCGGCCCGGTGCGAAGGCAAAGGCCCGTGTATGTCGATTTCCTTCCGCCCTGCAACAAAGCGTGCCCGGCGGGCGAGGATATTCAAGCCTGGCTTGACCTGGCACAGGCCGGAAAATACTACGAAGCCTGGCAAAAGCTGACCGAAGAAAACCCGCTCGCTGCCGTTCACGGCAGAGTCTGCTATCACCCGTGTGAAAGCTCGTGCAACCGCGGTTCGATCGACACATCGGTGAGTATTCATTCCGTCGAACGATTCCTGGGCGATATGGGAATCGCGCAAGGTTGGTCGTTTGCTTCGCCAAAACTCCAAACCGGCAAAAAGGTACTCGTGATCGGTGCGGGCCCGAGTGGCCTGTCGGCTGCCTATCATCTCGCCAGGCTGGGGCACGATGTAACGATATTCGAAGCAGGCCCAATTGCCGGCGGAATGATGAATTTTGGAATTCCGGCCTACCGCCTGCCGCGAAATGTGCTACGAGCAGAGATCAAGAGAATCGAAGACCTTGGCGTAATGATCGTGCTCAATAAAAATGTCGACGACATAATGGCAGAAAAGGCGGCGGGAAATTTTGACGCCGTTTTCATCGCGATCGGCGCCCATATTGGCAAGAAGACCGAGATCCCTGCCCGTGACGCAAGTAAGATACTGGACGCGGTCACGTTTTTGAGGGACGTCGAGTTGGGCAACCGACCGAACATCGGGCGGCGTGTTGCCATTTACGGCGGCGGTAACACAGCGATGGACGCTGCGAGAACCGCCAAACGCCTAGGAGCAGAAGAGGCTCTTATCATTTACCGGCGCGACCGCGAACATATGCCGGCCCACGATTTTGAGGCCGACGAAGCTTTGAGCGAAGGCATAAAGATCCACTGGCTGACCACCATCAAGGATCTGGACGAAACGTCGATGACCGTCGAGCGAATGGAGATAGTTGATGGTAAACCTGTCCCGACCGGCGAATTGGAAACCTTAGCGGCTGATTCGCTGATCCTCGCTCTCGGCCAGGCTACAGAAACGGAATTTCTTAAGGGTGTCGAGGGTGTCGAATTTGATAGTGACGGCACCGTAATCGTCGATAAGCATATGATGACGGGCAGTTCGGGGATCTTTGCAGGAGGCGACATGGTCCCGAGTGAGCGTACCGTAACGATCGCGACCGGACACGGCAAAAAGGCAGCTCGCAATATTGACGCTTGGCTTGCGAACCGGACATTTCAAAAGGCTCCGAACAATCCGCTGATCAACTATGACCAGCTCCAAGTTTGGTATCGAACAAAGGCCGATTCGACGGAACAAGCTCATATCGATCCCGAGGCCGCCGTGACGAACTTTGATGAGATCGTCGAAGGCCTCTCGGAAGACGAGGCCCGTTACGAAGCACAACGCTGTTATTCCTGTGGTAACTGCTTCGAATGTGACGGCTGCTTCGGCGCGTGTCCAGAGGACGCAATCATCAAATTGGGCACAGGACTCCGGTACAAATTTAATTACGATTTTTGCACAGGCTGCGGAACCTGCTTCGAGCAATGTCCGTGTCACGCGATCGACATGACAGCCGAGCCGGAGGCAACAATATGATATCCCAACCGATAAATAATCCGGTAACTCTCGATGGCAACGAAGCCGCTGTGCACGTAGCCTACCGAGTCAACGAGGTGTGTGCGATCTACCCGATCACGCCGTCCTCAGCAATGGCTGAATTCGCTGATGAGTGGTCGGCAAAAGACATCAAAAACATCTGGGGGAATATTCCGGAAGTGATCGAAATGCAAAGCGAAGGCGGAGCTGCCGGCACCGTTCACGGTGCTTTGCAAACCGGCTCGCTGACGACGACATTCACGGCATCTCAAGGCCTGATGCTGATGCTGCCTAACATGTACAAGATCGCAGGTGAGTTGACGGCCACGGTTTTTCATGTGGCCGCCCGTTCGCTTGCTGCCCAGGGATTATCGATCTTTGGCGACCATCAGGATGTGATGGCCGCGCGAACCACCGGATTCGCACTTCTCGCTTCCGCAAGTGTTCAGGAAGCCCACGACATGGCGCTCATTGCCCAGGCGACAACCCTCAGGTCACGCATACCATTCATTCACTTTTTTGACGGATTTCGAACCTCGCACGAGGTGAATAAGATCGATTTTCTCGCAAACGAACAGATCCGGGCGATGATTGACGACAATCTGGTTTTCGCACACCGAAAGCGGGCCCTGAATCCAGATAATCCATTTATCCGCGGCACTGCACAGAATCCGGACGTGTATTTCCAGGGCCGCGAGACCGTGAATACCTTCTACACCTCCGTTCCGTCGATCATCAAGGAGGAAATGCAGAAATTCGCGGAACTCACCGGAAGGGAATATTCGCCGGTCAAGTATTACGGTGCTCCCGACGCCGAGAATGTGATAGTTGTGATGGGTTCGGGCGTCGAAACGGCATCCGAGACAGCGGCGCACCTTGCCGCGAATGGCGAGAAAGTTGGCGTTGTCCAGATGACGCTCTACCGTCCATTTCCCGCCGAAGATTTTATCGCTGCGCTGCCGGTCGCGGTAAAGAACATCGCAGTTCTCGACCGGACAAAGGAATCCGGAGCATCCGGCGAGCCGCTTTATCAGGATGTGATGATCACGCTGATGGAAGCCGTTTCAAGTGGAAATTTAGCTGCGATGCCGCTTATTGTCGGCGGTCGTTATGGGCTATCGTCGAAGGAATTTACACCGGCGATGGTCAAGGCGGTTTTTGACAATCTTAGAGTCGAATCACCAAAGAACCACTTCACGGTCGGCATCATCGACGACGTCGGAATGACGAGCCTCGATGTTGATCACAGTTTCAAGCTTGATGAATCCGATTGGACGCAGGCTCTGTTTTTCGGGCTCGGAGCCGACGGTACGGTCGGCGCCAATAAGAACAGCATCAAGATCATCGGCGAGAATACTGACCACTCGGCACAGGGATATTTCGTTTACGATTCGAAAAAATCTGGTGCCAAGACCGTTTCGCACCTTCGATTCGGGAAAAAGCCGATCAAGGCACCTTACCTGATCACATCGGCGGATTTTATTGCTTGCCATCAATTCAATTTTCTCGAGAAGGAAGAGATGTTGTCGCTTGCCAAAACGGGCGCGACATTCCTTCTTAACAGCCCGCATGCAGCCGGCGAGGTTTGGGACCGCATCCCGCTCGCCGTGCAGCGGGCAATTATTGACAAGGGCATCAAATTGTATGTTATCAACGCTGATGATGTAGCTGCGAAGACCGGCATGCACGGGCGCATCAACACGATAATGCAGACCTGTTTCTTTGCCCTCTCAGGCGTGTTGCCGCCGGACGAAGCGATCGCCCAGATCAAAAAAGCGATCGAAAAGACGTATCTTAAGAAGGGCCAGACGGTCGTCGATAAGAATTTCAAAGCGGTCGATCAGACGCTTGAAAATCTATTTGAAGTCGAGATTCCGGCAATTACTAATGCAAAGAACGGCAAAGTGAGCGGAATTTCCCTTAAAGCTCCCGAATTTGTACGTACGGTTACACAGGCGATGATCAGCGGTCACGGCGACAGCATTCCGGTCAGCGCTTTACCTGTCGACGGAACTTATCCGAGCGGGACGTCAAAATGGGAAAAACGAAACGTGTCCAACCGTGTCGCCGTTTGGGAACCGGATCTATGTATACAATGCGGCAACTGTAGTTTCGTTTGTCCGCACAGCGTTATCCGGGCGAAGTTCTTTCACAAAGAGCATCTCAAAGATGCCCCGCAGCAGTTCAAAAGTGCACCTATCAATGCCCGTGGTTTTCCGGAAACCAAATATTCGCTGAATGTTTATCTCGAGGACTGCACCGGCTGTAATCTTTGTTACGAGGTATGTCCTGTCGATGCGCCTGGCGAAGACAATGAACGGGCGATAAATCTCAAAGATAAGGCTGTAGACATTGAGCCCGACCGTGACAATATTCGTTTCTTTGAGCTATTGCCTCAAAACAAAAAGCCCGAGCTTGATTTTTCGACAGTCCACGGCGTGCAATTTCTTGAACCATATTTCGAGTTTTCCGGCGCTTGTGCCGGATGCGGCGAAACGCCCTATATCAAGGTGCTAACTCAGTTATTCGGCGACCGTCTTCTGGTCGCGAACGCGACCGGATGCTCCTCGATCTACGGCGGTAATTTGCCGACTACACCATGGACTACTAACGCCCTCGGGAAAGGTCCGGCGTGGTCAAACTCTCTCTTTGAGGACAATGCCGAATTCGGTTTGGGAATGCGGCTGACGGCGGACAACCAGCTCAGCACCGCTCACCAGCTCCTGGAAGTACTTAGACCCGAACTTGGCGACGAGTTGGTCGACAATCTCACAAGTGCTCCGCAAAGGCTTGATAGCGAGGTCACGAATCAGCGGCTTCGTGTTGCTGAGCTGAAAGTGAAGCTTGCTCGGCTCGAAAGATCAGAAGCAAGACATTTATTGACTCTTGCTGATCAACTCGTGCACCGTAGCGTTTGGCTGATAGGTGGTGACGGATGGGCGTACGATATTGGTGCAGGCGGGCTGGATCACGCAATGGCGACGGGCCGAAATGTGAACATCCTTGTGCTTGATACCGAAGTCTATTCAAATACAGGCGGCCAGATGTCAAAAGCAACCCCAACGGCTGCGTCCGCGAAATTCGCAGCGGCAGGAAAACGGGTAGGGAAGAAAGATCTGGCTCTTCAGGCCATCTCGTACGGCAATGTCTATGTCGCTCAGATCGCAATGGGAGCAAATCCACAGCAGTCGCTCTTAGCTCTTCGGGAAGCTGAAGCATATGATGGACCTTCGCTGATACTGGCGTATAGTCACTGCATCGCTCACGGCATCGATATGGAAAAGGGCCTGAATCAGCAGAAACTTGCGGTTGCAAGCGGATATTGGCCTCTGATCAGATTCAATCCGGTTCTGCGAAAGAACGGGCAAAACCCGTTCGTTCTTGATTCCCCAAAACCGACGATCTCACTGAAAAAATACGCTTACAATGAGCTGCGCTATAAAGTACTTACGCAAACCGTGCCTCTTGAAGCAGAACGACTGATGACGCTCGCACAAGAGATAGTGGATCTTAGGTGGAAGACTTATGAGGAAATGGCCGGTTTCGGAGCAAATTCGTTCCAGCCGGTCTATTAACCAAAAAGAGGAGGAAATGATATGCCTGATCTAAGTACAAATTATATGGGATTGAGTCTACGATCACCCCTGGTCGTTTCAGCTAATCCGCTATCGCAAAAGCTGGATAATATTCTGGAAATGGAAGACGCCGGCGCAGGTGCGGTTGTAATGTTCTCGCTTTTTGAAGAGCAGATCCGCCAGGAAACGGAGAATCTTGATCAGGTTTACCGGTCAACCACCAACTCTTCGGCCGAGGCATCGGATTTCTTTCCCGATCTTCATCACTATTCCGTCGGTACCACGCGTTACCTTGATATTATTAGAAAAGCAAAAGAAAGGGTCAATATTCCGATCATCGCCAGTCTCAACGGGATTACACCCGAGGGCTGGATCGAATATGCACGTGAGATCGAGCAAGCAGGTGCGGACGGGCTGGAAATAAATATTTTCTTTATTCCTGCCGATATCAGCATGACATCCGCAGATGTCGAAAAGCGTTATGTTGATATCGTGAAACTGGTCAGGGAAACGGTCAGTTTGCCGATCGCGGTGAAGCTTAATCCTTATTTTTCAGCGATCGGGAATATGTCAAAGCAGCTTGAGGCTGCGGGCGCCGATGCTCTGGTTCTATTCAATCGGTTCTATCAACCGGATTTTGACATTGAAGAACTGGCCATAATGCAGAATCTCGATCTAAGTGTTCGATCTGAGATCAGACTGCCGCTGCTCTGGATCGCTGTGCTGTACGGCCGAGTTCCCGTATCGCTTGCCGCGACTACGGGAATACACGGTGCGACCGAATTGATCAAATATCTACTGGCCGGAGCCGACATTGGGATGTGCGCTTCCGCATTGCTAAGCAATGGCATTCCTTGGATCAAAAGCGTACTCGCTGACCTTGAACTCTATATGAAGGACATGCCGTTTCAGTCTATCGACGCCTTGAAAGGCAAAATGAGCCAGCAGAGCATCTCAGATCCGACGGCTTTCGAACGCAGCAACTATATCCAAATACTGGAAAACAAAGGCAGAAGGTAGACAATCGGATCGCTTAAGCTGGTACTCCGACGCACGCGTCTGTTTTGCGGTCGACCGAAAGTCAAACTGTGATAATATCGATACCGCATTAAGAGGACATAAATAAATGAGGAAATTGATTGACTTCGCATTGTTGGCATTATGCCTTCAGGGGTCGCTGATCTCGGTGTTCGGACAAAGCCGAAACGGCGATCCGGCGGCGGCATGTGGTGCAGCGGGATGCGGCATTGTTGTGTGGCTGATAATGATGGTCGTGGTCTTTGGCATTGCAATTGGCGTGATCGTGTTCATCGTCAAATGGATCGGGAAGGATGCAACTTCACGCGGAATGCCGAATGCTCAGTCGATAAAATGGCTCGGCCTATTGGGTCTTTTGGGGTTGTTAATATATTTGCTCCAACGTGCGCAAGGGAACACTTTCCCGTGTCCGCATTGCGGAAAGCCCCGGATGCAAGGCCTGCCGCAATGTCCGCATTGCTTTCAGCCGTAAATGAGCCTGTGGAATAAACGATTCTTTGCCGGAGCGGTACTCGCCGCTCTGCTTTTCTTTGCCGATACGCTTCGTTCACCGGAGGCTCAGTTTACCGCCCAAGTGTACATAGGAACGGTGCATGCTTATCAGGCATATGGACGGCCAATGTTAGAGGGTGTCGTCGCGTGTCGGTATCGTCCGACCTGTTCCGACTATTCGATCGCGGCGGTTGAGCGATTCGGAATATGGCATGGCCTATATTTGACTGTGAAACGGCTAGCGTCATGCACTGCAAGCGTCCCGATGGGAACGGTCGACGAAGTTGGCTAGCCTCTCCCCCAACAAAGAGAGGCGACCGTCTAGATCGCCTCATTTTGATATTTTGCCTCAGTCTACGTTCACATGACCGGTTGCCGTAAGATTTCGACCAGACCCCGCATACGTGCCGAATCAGTGTCGGTTTTCATTGGGTTCTTTTCAAGCGCAGTCGCTATGGTTTTGAGTTTTCCAAACTCTTTTTTACTCAGCTTTGCACTCTCGGCTTTTTGGATGGCTTGACGCACTGATGCGATCTCGTCCGTCGACAATGCCCGCGAACGCTCGAGCTGATCGAGGTATGCCTTTGCAACTACCAATTTGCGCGGCCAATCGATCCTTTGCTGATTTTGGACGTTTAATTCGCCTACTTGAACTAATTTCGCTGCATCGATCTCATTTTGCGTGAGATCCTTGGTCGGAGTTAACTCAAAAATATCCAGTCCTCGGGCGATCTCAGACGAATAAATACGGCCATTGTACCAATATGCCGACCACGATCCGCCAAGAATGACCATTTTGGGATCGATTGGGCCACGATCGAAATATGCGATCTCGACGACATTATTAGCGTCGGTGAAATCCATTATCGAGATTCCGCCCTGATACCAAGCTTGTACCTTGATATCACGACCGGGAACCGGAACCAATGACCCATTGTGGGCGACACAGTTCTCGCTGTCGCCTTGAGCGGCCGGCAGCTTGTAGTAGCTGGCGAATGCGAGCTTGTTATCTTTCAGGTTGAAGATCGCATCTGCGCCCCATTTGTTCGGATCGTTTGGACGGCATCTGGCCCCCATACCGCCGCCCCATTCGTCCGTGAAGACGACTTTTTTACCGTCGTTTGAAAATGCCGCCGAGTGCCAGTATGAATAATTCTTGTCGTTCACTGCATCGATTCGTTTGGGATTCGCCGGATCTTTGATGTCAAGAATAATACCGTTCCCTGAACATGCTCCGGCCGCAAGCCCGATAGCAGAGTATACGGTAATATCGTGGCACTGGTCAGTGTCAGCCGGTTTGCCCGTACCGTCGCCATCGTGTGATCCGCCATTATTCAGGCCGTTTACGACGCCTGTTCGCGGATCCATAAAGATTCGCGGGCTCGAAACTACTTTGGCGTTTTGCGGAGCCGCAATCGGAACTTTGATCACTTCAATGCGAAATTGTGCAGTGTCCGGATTCTTATCCGGTGTTCCACCCGAGCAGCCAGCCAACTCTTCATTTTGACGCACGAACGACGTACCGGAAACGTAAATGTAGACATTATCCTTATCATTCGGATCATTAACCAGTGTATGCGTGTGCGAACCTCGACAGGTTTGTACCGCACCTACCTGTTTCGGTTTTGAAATATCAGAGATATCGAATATTCGAACGCCGCGGAACCGGTCTTTATTCGCGGCCGGAAGGCCAGAATTCTGTCCCGCGGCCGTTGGCGGATTCGGTTTAAATCCCTCGGTGCTACAGTCTAGCCGACCATTCGGCATTTCAACTGACATAAACATCAGATTTTTATAAACCGAAACGTCACCCTGTCCACCTGGGCAGAGCATGGATGTAAGCAGTTTTGGCTTCGTCGGATCCGCTATGTCGTAAATATTCATGCCATAGAAGTTTCCGAGAAACAGATGGTTTCCCTGAAACGCGAGATCAGAATTAGCAAATGCGAGGCCCGCAAAAGCCATTTTTATCGTTGGGGGAATTTGCGCCCCTTCGGGCACGCCCAAAGCTGTCAACGCCTTCGTGACTTTCGGATCGTTTGGATCGATGCCGAGTTGAAATGCATCAGGCTTCCTTAGGAGCATCAGGTGTTTCATTCCAAGCGCCGCTTCGCCCGCATCCCACAATCCCGGCGTCAACTTAAATCGCGGATCGTTTGTATCGGAACCGGTCATACCTGCGGGAAGCGGCGGAGCAGATTCCGGTGCCTCTTGTCCGAGCGCACCCAGAACGAAACACGAGCACAGAAATAGGGAAGCTGTAAGTAAACGGAAAACGGTTTCATATCCTCGATTCATCTTGTCTCCTAAATGGGCTTTACTAACATTGTCTGCATTATCCTGATCTCGGCACGCTGGCCGCTATCGACATCAGTTGCGAAATTAAAAAGCTCGGCGTCCTGTCCTGCGCCGGCAGTGTCGAAAAGATCCTTGACCATGATCAGAGCTCCATTATGGTGTTGGATCATGCCGGTCAAGAACAAACGGTCAAAATCTACACCTTTCGCCTTTCTAAGGGCATCCATCTGCTTTGCACTTAACATTCCGGGCATCATCATTTGATGGTGACCCGAATGGCCCATTCCCGACATTTCCATCTCGGTCGATTCGCCGCGTGTGAACAGCCAGCGTTTCATGAAATTCATTTCGTCGGCCTGAGTATGGCTGATTCGAGCGCCGAGCAATCTGAGGTCTTTGTTTTCGGTTCGTGACTCCATCAAATCGACCATTTCGACTGCCTGGGCATGGTGCATGATCATCCCCTGCATAAATTCAATGTCCTTCGCCGAACTAGCCGGCAATTCTGCGCGCGTGTTCGACGGTAGCACTTTGGTTACTTGCCCCGGAGCACCGGGCTGTACGATCACTGGTGAATCAGGTTCCGATCTTTGTGCAGCGACCGCAAGGGGTAAAAGCATCAGCAGAGCTAACCCAGAAAGAAATGGACCAAGCAGAGCCTTAAATAGATCCACTGATACCAAATTTGTTGGGCAAATGTGATTCATCAATTTCGAATGTTGCATCGGCTTAATTTGTCTGGGCATTTACGAATCACAATATCACAATTGTCTGCCCCGCCTCAAAAAGCAGGTTAGCTGAGCGTTCACAAGACTGAACGCAAGCCCGCCAAAAAAAGTTTCAGAAGCAGGTAAAATTATAAGGAAAGACCAGATCTGATGGAGGCGGCGATCGGAATCGAACCGATGAATAAAGGTTTTGCAGACCTCTGCCT
>CAZVDM010000049.1:17304-21203 GCA_964625555.1 uncultured Chloracidobacterium sp. | reverse complement strand
GAAGACGCCTTCGGCGATCGCCGTATCCTTGTCGCGGTTTGTTGCCGCCAGCAGACGAACATCAACTTCGACCTTTTTCAATCCGCCGACGCGAAAGAACGATCGCGTTTCGAGTGCCCGCAGCAATTTTGACTGCAGCGGCAGCGGCATTTCCATTACTTCGTCGAGAAACAGCGTACCGCCGTCTGCGATCTCAAACAGGCCGAGTTTCCGAGCCTTGGCACCTGAGAATGCTCCTGCCTCGTGTCCGAACAACTCGCTTTCGAGCAGCGTATCCTGCAATGCCGCACAGTTCAGATCGATGAACGGCTTCTCAGAACGGCGGCTGAGACGGTGGATCGCCTGGGCGATCAACTCCTTTCCAACACCGGATTCGCCCGTGATCATTACCGAGGTTTCCGATGGCGCAACCCGATGGACGAGCCGAAGAACCTCTTTCATCTGCGGCGATTCGGCAACGATCTCTGGCAGCGACCGGGTCGTTCGGGCGATCTGTGCCCGCAGCCGCTGATTGTCCACCTTGAGCTGCTGTTTTTCGTTAGCTTGCGTGACGAGGGCTGAAAGTTCGGCAATTCGGTAGGGTTTCGTCAGATAGTCATAGGCACCGAGCTTCATCGCCTCGATAGCTGATTCGACTGTCGCCTGGCCCGTGAGCATTATCACTTCAGGGGGATTTTGACAACGCTCGCGGGTGCGTCGGAGCAACCCTAGCCCGTCCAGCCGCGGCATATTGATATCGCACAACAGCACATCATAGTCCTGCTCCTCGAGCATCGTCCACGCCATTTCGCCATCGTCAGCCGTCTCAACCTCGTGGCCCTGGCGCTCCATTTCCTTTTTCACGACGAGCCGCAAGTTCTTTTCATCATCAACTACGAGTAGTTTAGCCATATCATTTTTAGAGAAGGGTCGGGAGCGGAGATACTGAGGGTCTATGCAGCAACGGGCAGCATTATTGAGAATGTCGTGCCTACGCCGACGCTCGAGCGGACGTTGAGGCGGCCGCCGTGTTCAGAGATGATGCCGTAGCAGACGGCGAGGCCGAGGCCGGTACCGTTGCCAACCTCTTTGGTCGTGAAGAACGGCTCGTATATCTTGGACATATTTTCCGGCGGAATGCCGGTGCCAGTGTCGGAGACCTCGATGACAAGACGCGATCTCTGTTCGAATACGCGAAACGTCAGGTCGCCGCCGTCGGGCATCGCGTCGATCGCATTAGTGGCGAGAACGATAACGGCCTGCTGGATCTGGCCGCCGTCGGAATTTACCAACGGAAGATCAGGCGCGACATCCACGGTGATCGAAATGTGGTTCCCGCGTTTTTGATGCGATACAAGGTTTGCCGCCGATCGCACCACCTCGCCGATGTCAGTCAACGTCCGCTCGCCGGTTCGGATGCGGCTGAAATCGAGCAGACCCGTCGTTATCGTTTTGCAGCGAAACGCTTCGCTCTTGATCAGTCCAAGATATTCTGTCAGGTCGTCCGCCGAACGCGATTCGGCAAAATCGCCTTCGTCGATGCGCTGTTCGAGAGCTTCGGCACACGCAGCGATCGTTGCGAGCGGATTGTTTATCTCATGGACGACTCCGGCCGCAAGCCGGCCGACCGCCGCGAGCTTCTCCGCACGGCCGACGGCGTGGATCGCGTCGACGCGGACCGTCACATCTTCGCCAACCGTGATCACATGCGTTACTTCGCCGGATTCGGCGTTTCGCATCGGGACCTTACTGACGATCCAATGCCGCGTAGAACCGTCATCCGCCACCGTTTGCTGTTCGATCCGTTCGATCTCGCCGGTGCGGAACGCACGTTCAAATTCCTGTCTCAAACGCCCTTGCGGATAGCGTGCCAAAACATTAAAGACGTCCCGACCGATCGCCGAATCACGCGGAATGCCCTGAATGCCGACCTCACGGTGCCGGTTCCAAGTAACGATGCGATAGTCGCGATCGACTACATAGAGCGAAACAGGCAGCGAATCGAGCACAGCCTCGGTAAATTTGCGGTGTTCTTCGCGAGCTTCGTTGATCGAACTGTTGAGAGTGGATTCGTAGTGTGCGGACAGGTTTACGCTCATCGCCGCCATTTGGGTTGCGGCGTCGATCAGTCTTGAATTTTGTTCTGTAATATCAGCCCGGTCTAAAAACGCGGTGACGATCGCCCCTTTGATCATCCCGTCGATGTGCAAAGGGCAAACGTATTCAGCAGCATGGCCATCCCCGGCGATCATGAATTCGCTCTTCTCTTCCTCGCAGTAACCGATCTGCGGAGGCATAAAAGCCAGCCACTTTTCAAATCGATTCCGCATCAAAAGATCTGCGCCGTCTTTTCCGCCGGCTGAGGCCGAACTGCTGATCAATCCGATGCTTTGGAGCTCAGCAGCAAAAACACAGGCGGATGCGCCTACGCCTTCGAGAAGGGCGTCGGCTACGCGGTTTGCCACTTTTTTGGGATGGACAATAAACAGCAAACTCCGGCCAAGATCGGAAACGAATCTCAGATCATTGGCTGCGTCGTTTGTCGGCGTGTCCGAATGCGCTGGGCGCACGCCCTTTTTCGGCGGCGAAGAAATTAACATTTTTGGTTAGCCGCAGGCGGCAGTTGCGGAAACTTGGGTCTCTGGCGAGGCGAACTTACGGCTTGAGAAGCTAAGAGAACCTCCTTTTCAATTACAAACGATTTTAAACAATTTGTCAACAGTTTTAACCGTAGCGACAGGCCGTTGACACAGGCATTTAATAAGTCGAAAATGAAAATTCATGGAAGTGCGTTCAGTTATTAACAGGGTCTGGGTTTCTGTAGGTATGTTTGCCGCGATCTTTAGCATTATTACGGCCTTTTCAGCGGTCGCCGTGGCTCAAGAGATCGTCGACAAGACCGTCGCGACGCTTCATGACGGTATCCGAACCGAGTTGATCACTTACTCAGATCTGAAATGGCAGCTAGCTCTTCAGCCTGATGTCCCGCTTGATCCGCCGCGAAGTGAAGACCTTAATCGAGCGTTGCAGACCTTGATCGACCAACGGCTCTTCGCATTGGAAGCCGAACGATTTCCGCGGCCCGCGCCGACGGATGATGAGATTTCAAAGGCGATCGGCAAAACGCTGACTTACTTTCCATCGATCGCAACGTTTGAATCGAGACTGAAGCTTGTCGGTTTCGACTCGGTAAAAGACGATAATTTTGAACACATAATTGCTCAGAGGCTCGCGATCGAGAGTTACATTGATTTTCGCTTCCGTTCCTTTGTGGTTGTGACCCCGGACGAGATCACTCGATATTACCGCGATGTTTTTGTTCCGGAATTTACCCGCCGCAACAGCGGCCGCGCACTTCCCACATTCGAGGAAAAGCGCGATGAGATCAAGGCCATTCTGGTCGAGGACCGTGTCGGCGCACGCATCGAGAGCTTTCTCGACGAAGCAAAACGCCGTGTGGATATCGAAATTTTGATAGAGGTGTGACAGATCGCGACGACCATTTTTCGGTGAACGGCAGGGCAAATGCATCCGCCGTTTTTTTTATTGTTTCGGCTGGGATTTCGTTCTATTATTCATTTACATAATAATCCTGATCGGTTTTGGACAAGCGATGAGACTAAGAGCGCTATTCATATTTGGTTTGATCGCCGCCTCCACGGCATTTCTTTCTAAACACAGTTCGGCCGAGAACGAATCTGTGAGTCTACACGAGCCCTCGGCCCCGGTTTTTCGAACGGCCGCGGGATTTGCTGTTTCGAACGGTGTCCGGGACTACTCCGTTCCGAAACGGCGCTCTGACGGAACAGCTCCGAAACTCAAAACCGGGCTGTCCACCCCTGCGGGCGGTATCCTCGGTAAGACATCCGTCCATGAAAGTGACGGTGCGATAGCCCGCGTTTCGACAGTTCCGATGCCGG
>CAZVDM010000049.1:0-17204 GCA_964625555.1 uncultured Chloracidobacterium sp. | reverse complement strand
AACGACGGGTTGCCGATCGTACTTTATGATCCGTTGGCAGACCGCTGGATCATCAGTCAATATTGCCAGGCCTTTCCGCCGTTTCGGCAGATGATCGCCGTTTCAAAAACGGGCGATCCGACCGGAGCCTACTACACCTACGAATTTGCGATGCCGAACGTTAGGATCAACGATTTTCCTAAGTTCGGCGTTTGGCCCGACGGTTATTACATGTCGACCGAGGAATTTCTCGGCTCAGATTACGTCGGCACGGGAATGTTTGCATTTGACCGGGCGAAAATGCTTGTCGGAGACGCTTCGGCAGGCTACGTTTACTTCAACCGCCCGTCGTTTTCGACGATGCGGTTGGGAAATATCTTGCCCGCAGATTTGGACGGGCTGCGATCGCCTACACCGGGAGCACCAAATATTTTCGCGGGTTTCTCGGCCACGGAGTATGGCGAGGCATCGGACGCGATCAGGCTCTTTGAGTTTCGGGCGAACTTTCAGGATCCTTTGGCTTCGACATTTACGGAACGCCCGGAAAGCCCGATCGCCGTTGCTGCGTTCGATCCGACCAGTCCGCCTGACCGAACCGATATTGCCCAGCCGGCGCCCGGCGAACGTCTCGATTCGAACAGCGACCGTTTGAGCTATCGTCTAGCGTATCGAAACTTCGGCTCGAGCGAATCACTCGTTGTTAATCAGACCGTCCGGATGTCGCCGACGGAGCCCTACCGTGCCGGTATACGCGTCTACGAATTGAGAAGAAGCGGCGGGGCTTTTACGGTCACCGAACAGGCAACGATCGGCGATTCATCAGCTTCACGCTGGATCGGCAGCGTTGCGCAAGATCATCAGGGAAATATTGCGGTCGGTTACAACTACGCCTCTGAAGATAAGCGGCCGTCCATCTTCTATACAGGGCGGCTCGCATCCGAGCCGGCCGGCGTATTTCGGGTGGAGAATTCGCTCGCGGACGGGACCGGCGTACAAAAGGCGTTTGGTTGGCGTTGGGGTGATTATTCCGGCTTGAGCGTCGACCCCGTTGACGACTGCACATTTTGGCAGACCGGCCAATATTACACGCAGGCCAGCGAAAATTTCAGTGATTTTACCTGGCTGAGCCGTATCGGCAGGTTCAAATTTAGCGAATGTACTCCGGCCCCGCGAGGGACGATCTCCGGAACAGTCACGAATGCCGCAACCGGGGAACCAATACCGGGCACGGCGATCAGTATCTATCCATATACCCGAACGACCGTCGAAGACGGCACCTTCGGACCGATAAACGTGAATCCGGGGAGTTATGAGATCACCGTAACTGCTCGCGGATTTCGACAGGGTTCCGCCGTCATTCCGGTGACCGACGGCCAGGTAGTCGTTCGCAACTTTGCCCTCGACCCGATCGCGGTTATCGAAACTACCGGCATCGAATTCACCGCCGAAAGCTGCCGCGTCAACCGTGTCGCTGAGCCCGGTGAAACGATCTCGGTAAGTGTTCCGCTCCGAAACACAGGCACGACTACCGCGCAGAATGTAAAAGCAAACATAGTCGCAATTAACGGCATTACAAATGCCGGTCCCGAGCAGACATACGGTAACATGCCGCCCGGCGGCCCCGTCGTAACGCGTACTTTTACCTTTACGGTTTCCCCGACCGTTAGCTGCGGAGCACCGCTGATACTCCCGATCAACATAGCGGACGGTTTTCTTTCTCTGGGTATCCTTCAGATACAGCTCGCCAGCGGGGAACCGCGTATCGCATTCGCGCAGAATTTTGACCGTACCTCGACGGCGGCTTTGCCGGTACGTTGGACCCGAAATAGATTTGACGGCGCCGTAAACTGGACCGTCTCGAGTGCTCGTTCTCAATCAGGCACAAAATCGGCATATTCGGCCGATCCATTCCTGTTCGGCGAAAACGAGATGGTTTCGCCGGCGTTCCGTATCTCTACAACAACCGCCAAACTTTCATTCCGTAATTGGTATGAATTTGAGACGACATTCCTCCGAAACCGCCTTTACGACGGCTCGCTGCTTGAGATCAAGATCGGCAATGGCGAGTGGACCGATATAATTGCGGCGGGAGGATTGTTTGAATCGGGCGGTTATGACGGACTGCTGGATTCCTGTTGTCAGAATCCCCTCGGAGGGCGGCCGGGCTGGTCGGGCCGCAGCGGGATCAATCAAACTTCTGAATTTATTACGACCGCAGTCAGGCTGCCTGTTTCGGCAGCCGGACAGCTAGTACAATTTCGATGGCGAGTGGGGACCGACATCGGCGGAACACGCGAAGGACAGTATATCGACGATCTGGTCGTCACCGACGGCTATTCGTGCGGCTGCGGCAATTAGGTGCCGGGCTTCTCGCATCGTTCGTCTTGACCTGAGTATCGAAGAAAAGTATTATTTTTAGTTCACCTTGCCGGGGTGGCGAAATTGGTATACGCACTAGACTCAAAATCTAGCGGGCTTAACGCCCATGTCGGTTCGACTCCGACCCTCGGTACCACCTTTTTCAGAAAGTTGTAGCCATATCAATTCGAATTGTGTACTATTGTCATCACTGGGGGTGATAATATGAAAATACAAACAACAATGGTGGTTACAAATTAGATCCGGCCCTGATCTTTCAGGGCTGTTTCAGTACTAAAAAAGAGCCGGATGTCTGCGTGACACCGGCTCTTTTCTATTTACGATCAACGTAGTTTCGAACTAGTTCCTGACGTAATTGATCGTCTGGCCATCAGTCGTCGATACGGTTCGGAAACCGTTGCCCTGCCGATACAGGCGGCCCTGGTTTACACCGATCGTCAGCAGTGTGCCGTCCAGAGTGCCGTAAGAGGACGACATTCCTCCGTCCATCGAAACATTGACGCTGCCGTCACGATTGATCGTCATGATGATCGAACCGCCGGTTGGGGGATTTGTCGCCCGGAATGTACCGATCGCCCAACTGACCGGACGTCCGCCGACATTTCCGCCGCCACCGCCGCCCCATGTGGTTCGGCTGAATTGGATGGTCTCGCGGTTCGAGGTGCTAACAGTTTCGATCCCGGCATTAGTTCTGTTGACGCGAGCCGAATTTCCGCCAAAGGTGACAACGCCCCGGTAATAAGTACCGTAGTTCATTGAACCGCCAACATTCGACGTGACCTGGCCGTTATTCGAAAAAGTCATCGTGATCTGACTTCCATTGGGAGCCGTCCCGTAGAATGTCCCCTGCAGCCAACTTGGCGGAGTGCTTGTTTGCCCGCTGTTATTCCAGCCGCCGCCATTGTTTCCGCCATTCCAACCGCCGCCGCCATTCCAGCCTCCGCCGTTCAGACCAGGCAGATCGAATGTGTCTGCAAGCGTGTTGAGGTCGCTCCGCATCGTGTTCCATTGACGTTCGAGAGTTCGCCTGAACGAGATCGAGTTCATCATCGAGTTCACGGTCTCGCCCGCACTAACAACATTCTGCACCTGATTACGCGTTTCCCACCATGAATTAGTGCGGTTAAATTCGCGTCGCAGATCGTCTAAATTATTCTCAAAATCACGAACATTTCCGTTGTATTCATCTTCCGCGTTTGTTCCGTTGTAACGGCTCTTGTCCATTGCGCGGTCAAAGTCGCGGCGAAATTTATCACTGCTCGTTTCAAGTTTGGAGATAATGTTGCTGACCTGTGCCTTTGAATATCGGGTCTGATATCTGAGATTGCCCTGCGCCATTGCTGTAAGGGCGGTTGCGGCCATGATCGTGACCGCCAATATTGATATGTTAAATAGTCTGTTTTTCATACTGTCCTCCTGGTTACTCGGCGTATCAAAGTCCCTGAAAAGGCACGCCCAACCGAGTTTGGGTGGCGTCCGCTAAATATTGATACAATAATCAATTAAAACGATGCCAACAAAATGATGGCTTATCAAACAATATAACTCCATTGTATTCCAAACTGTGGTTTGCCTCAACATGTTGTTTTTTCGTATTGCGGTCGAAATATGCTGATCTCCGAATTTGATTACGAACTGCCGGCCGGATTGATAGCACAGACCGCCGCCGAAAAGCGAGACTCTTCGCGAATGCTCGTCGTCGATCGCGGCAAAGGGAAGTTTACCGATCACACATTTACCGATCTTCCTTCGTTTGTTCGAGCCGGGGATGTGATCGTGGTAAACAATACGAAGGTGTTTCCGGCCCGGCTGATCGGAAACTCAGAGACCGGCGCAAAGGTCGAAACGTTCTTAGTCAACGAGAATGCCGACGGAAGCTGGGACGTGCTCGCCCGCCCGGCGAAACGCCTGCATCGCGGTAAGCGGATCGTTTTCGATGAAACACTTTCGGCCGAAGTGGTCGACAAGTTGCCGGATGGTAAGGTTCGATTGAAATTTGAATCGAAAGGCGACTTTTTTGAGATATTGAATAACGTCGGACTTACGCCTTTGCCGCCGTACATTAGACGCGATCGAGCGGCCGTCGACACCGATCGCGACCGATACCAAACTGTTTACGCGAAGGAACGCGGGGCAATTGCGGCTCCGACGGCCGGGCTCCATTTTACGCCGGAGATGTTCGATCGGCTTTCCGACGCCGGTGCTGAGGTCGCGGAGATAACGCTGCACGTAGGCTACGGCACATTCGAGCCCGTTCGCGCCGATGATCTGGCGGACCATCGGGTTTCGCCAGAGTCCTACAATATCAGCAAAAAAACCGCTCAGAAATTAGATCGGGCCAGATCCGAAGGACGCAGAATTATCGCGATCGGCACCACGACGACCCGCGCATTGGAGAGTTCGTTCCACGGCTCCGAGCGAATCGACCTGGGAAACCGCATTGCCGATCTGACGATCACGCCGGGTTACGAGTTTCGCGTTGTCGACTCATTACTCACGAATTTTCACTTGCCGCAAAGCTCGCTTCTTGTATTGACCGCCGCATTTGGCGGCCATGAACTGATAATGAATGCTTATCATCATGCGGT
This sequence comes from uncultured Chloracidobacterium sp., assembly GCA_964625555.1. GTDB lineage: Bacteria > Acidobacteriota > Blastocatellia > Pyrinomonadales > Pyrinomonadaceae > OLB17. The sequence continues at coordinate 12,258 of CAZVDM010000049.1, read as the reverse complement.
TCGCTCGGAGTATCGCTTTTACAGCTACGGCGACTGTATGTTAATTGTTTAACGATGGCTGTTTTGGCGACAATTCGAAATTTCTTTTCGGCGCCGCTTGCTGCTGAGCCGGAGGTGATCGTCCCAGCTCCGCCGACAACGTACTCGATCCATCCGCTGACGATCGATAAACTGCAAGAGGTCCTGAGGCTGAATATTCGTTGTTTCAGGAATGGCGATAATTATACCAAGCACACTTTTGATTACCTGCTCAACGAGCCGCGGACGATCAGTTACAGGATATCGTCGGCAAGCGGAGAAATGGTCGCTTTCGCATTTGTCATGGAGAGCGAGAACGGCTCAGCTCATCTGACAACGATCGGTGTCGCCCCGGAACACCGACGCCGTGGACTAGCCGAACGACTTCTCCGGCATATCGAAAGTGCCGTTCGTGCCCGCAAACTCGGAACCATAATGCTTGAGGTTCGCGTCGGCAACGACGGGGCTCAAGAATTATATCGACGAAACGGCTATTCGATCGTTCAGCGGGTAAACAAATACTACACGAATGGTGAAGATTGTTATTTGATGATGAAAGGCCTCGTATAGCTACTTTTGCGGACGGACTTTGCCGACTGAGAAATAGGGTTCTGAAATTTGAAATTTGAAATTCCCAAAATCTATCCGATCACCGATGTCTGCCTGTCCGGCCTCTCGCATACCGAACAGACGAAACGCCTTATCGACGGAGGAGCACGGATAGTACAGTTTCGTGAAAAGCATTCAGCACCGCTTGATTGGTTTGACGATGCCCGCACCGCGGTCGAGATTTGCAGGCAAAGCAAAGTGATCTCGATAGTAAACGACCGTGCTGATATAGCCTTGGCGATCGGTGCTGACGGTGTCCATCTCGGACAGACAGATCTACCACCCGACGCCGCACGCCGAATTCTAGGCAAGCAGGCGATCATCGGCTACTCGACGCATACTATCGAACAGGTTAGAGACGCTGCGAAATTTGATATAGATTACTTGGCTTTCGGCCCCATTTTCTCAACCACCACAAAAGAGGATCCGGACCAAGTTGTCGGACTCGAAACTCTCGCTCGAGTGAGAATGATCGCAGCTAGCTTACCGCTTGTTGCGATCGGAGGCATCGATCTTGGTAATGCAGGTTCGGTGTTTGCGGCCGGAGCCGATTCGATCGCAGTCATCAGTGCGCTAATGGCGGACGGCGCATTGATCGCTGATCGGACGCGCGGGTTCACAACAAGATTTGTTTAAACAGTTTGTGCATTGCACAAAATTAGCTTGCATTCCCCTTGTCTGATGGTCCATAATAGAAAGCGGCAAAGCGGCTCGCCCTCGACACGCATTTGTTAGTTCCGACAGTCCTGCCTCGTTGTAAATCAATCCGGGAGTAGATCCATCAAATGAGTTTGCTTGATATAGCGCCCATAATTGAGCAGATGCTGCTCATTTCAGATAACGTTAGTGACCTCAACTTTTCGGCGAACCAAAAGCCGCAGGTCGAGATCAACGGTGTCCTTTATCCCACGTCGCCGATCGGCATGGGCAAACTGACCGCATATCAGACTGAAATGATTGCGATGTCGTTGCTCCGCGACAATCCGGACGCCGCAAATCAGCTTTGGAAATTTCGAACGGCCGATCTCAGCTATGCCCTGCCCGGCAAATGCCGATTTCGTGTCAACATCTTTCAGCAGCGGAATTCCTACTCGATCGTGATGCGTGTCATTCCGCATCAAATACCCGATTTTGATTCGCTCCGATTGCCGAAAACACTAGAGGATATCGCTGAGATCCGCAATGGCATCGTTCTGCTCACCGGACCCACCGGATCGGGAAAAAGCTCGACCCTTGCCGCCATAATCGACCGCATAAACGAGATAAAGGCGTATCACATAGTAACGATCGAAGATCCGATCGAATTTCTGCACAACCACAAGAAATCGACCATCAATCAACGCGAGGTCGGTGCCGATACCAAAGATTTTGCGTCCGCCCTGCGCGCTGCGCTGCGCCAGGCACCGAAAGTGATTCTCGTCGGCGAAATGCGCGACCTCGAGACCGCCGAGATCGCTTTGGAAGCCGCCGAAACAGGCCACCTTGTGCTTTCGACGCTGCACACGATCGACGCCTCAAAAACGATCGACCGTATCGTCGGACTCTATCCGAAGAATGAAGAGCGGATCATCCGAACACGGCTTGCACAGACGTTTCGCTATATCGTATCGCAGCGTTTGATACCGCGCGCCGACGGCAAAGGCCGAATGGCAGCCGTCGAGATATTGAAATCAAACCCGCGAACGCGTGAATATATCGAAAAGGGTGAAAGCGAGGGCAAATCGCTGCTTGATGCGATCCGCGACGGCGAGATCGACGGAATGCAGGATTTCGACTCGGTCATCCGGGATATGATCGACCGCGGCGATGTCACGATGGACGACGGATTGTCGTTCGCCACGAACCAAAACAACTTGCTGCTCCAGCTCAAAGGGCTTTCATCGACCGAGGATTATTCGAACGCAAATCGGCCTCAGCAGGCGGCGAATCAGGCAGCGAATCTGGCCGCCAATCAACCGATCGCTCCGCCTCCGCCGGCTTCGAACCCCGATTCTGTACTAAATATGATCGAATAGATCTGATAATTGTTAGTAGGCGGTTGTCGCAAGGAACCGCCGACCTCCGGCTAATGACCACTAACTACTGCCATGATAATACGCTGCGATAATTGCTCTGTTTCTTTACAGTTAGACGAATCGAAAATTCCGAGCGGTAACTTCACCGTCAGGTGTCCCCGATGTCAGAACATGCTCCGCGTCCAAAAGGATGCCGCCGGCAGGGGGCTCTCGACTGTCCAACAGCTGGAATCAAGCCAGCCGGCCTCCGCAGTTCCTGACGGAGCTCAGGAATTTGCAGCGAAGGAATCGGGCATCCAGATCAACAGTGCACTTCGTTCACTGATGTCGGCTCTTAGATCGGACAAAGGTGCCCTTGACAGCGACGACGAAGAAAACGAGAAACCCAGACGGATCTTGCTCTGTCTCGGAGAAAAATTGGACGCAACAGCTAAACTTTTGTCGACATCCGGATACAAGGTTTACGTCGCACAGACTCCTGCCCAGGCAAACGAGCGGCTTCGGGAAGGCAAGACCGAAATGTTGATATTTTCACCTGACTTCGCCCCCGAACTTGGCGGTGCCGCGGTCATCCAGCAAAAGGCAAACGCGATGTATTCGTCTGAACGAAGGCGATTGTTCCTTGTCTCGCTAGAAGATTCCGGTGCGACAATGAATGCTCACGACGCCTTTCTACGAAACCTGAACCTTGTGGTAAACACACAGGATCTGCCCCAACTTCCGCTGATACTAAATCGCTCGGTTGGCGACTTTAACGATCTCTATCTTCATTTTAATAAGGCGGCAGGTTTGGCCGCCATCTAGGCGCTAGATCGCCGCAAGTTCACAAACCAGCATCTCGATCTGCATACGCGAACCCGCGCCCCCACCGCCGCCTATCGAAGATTTTAGCGCGAGATCAGTCGCGGCAATTCGCTTGAGCGCATGGGCGAGTTTATCTGCTCCGATGTGACGCGCGGCTTTGAGAAAGTCTTCCTGGTCGCTGTAGCGGAGATTCATCACGCGTACGACCTCGCCCCGGTCGATTCCGCGTGACATCATATCCGCGACCATCATCAGCCGTCGAAAATTGTACGAGATCAGGCCGATCAGCATCACGGGTTCGGCTCCGTCGTCGAGAATCTTCCGGAGAGTGCCGAGTGCCCGCACTTTGTTCTTTCGAACGATCTGATCGGTCAGTTCAAAATTTGTTATCTCACGCGTGTTGGGCACAAGGGTGTCGATCGATTCGATATCGACCACACCGTCGGGCATCGCGGCAATAGAAAGCTTTTCGATCTCGTTCGTCAGACGCCGCACATTTGGCCCGACGAGCGACACAAGGTATCGGACCGCGCTCTCGTCGATCGACGTTCCGCTTTCTCTGAATTTATCGCGTGCCCACCTCGATAATTCGGCGTCTTCTAAGATAGTAAATTCAAATGCTCCGGGCTGAGCACGCATCAGTTTTCCCATCTTGCGGACGCCGTTAAGATCTTCCGAGATGAAGATCATGACCGACGTCGCTGACGGATTTTCAAAATAGGCCTTGAGTAGCGGCTCGTGCTCCTCTTTTATCGTGTCGCCCTTGCCGCCTGCGGTAACACGAACATCAGTTATCCTGATCACACGCCGCGAAGCCATCATCGGCAACTGCTCAGCCGCAGCAAACGCCCGCTGCAGGTTGTCCTCGGAATTAAGACTGAACTCGGCCTCGTTAAAATCACGCAGGTCGCCCTCAGCAAACGCCCTTTCGGCAATAGTCTTAACAGCCAGATCGCGCAGATGTGTCTCCGGCCCGTACAAAACATACACCGGCAACATCTCACCGCGTTTCAACTGATTCCGTAGATCTTCTCTCTTGAGCGATGCCATAGAAAATTAACCGGAGAGACGCAGAGAAAGGTCAAGAATTTCTATAAAATCTCTGCGTCCTCGCGTCTCTGCGGTGAGAAAATGCTATTTCTTCTCTTCATTCACGCCAATTCCGTTTACTACGGCAGAGACGACTGATTCGGCGAAGGCTCGTGCCATGCGTTCGACGGCCGGGTCTTCTTCGTTGAAGAACGAACGCGGGTCTTCGCTGAATTCGAACGAATCGCGAAAGACAAAATTCTGATTGTCGTAAAGTATCGTGTTTTGTTTCAGGTCGCGGATCGTGACAGAACCGATGATCGTCACTTCGTAAACGCGGGCACGGCCTTCGCGGTCGAGCAGGACTCCCGAGAAGCTAAAATCGCGTATGGTGCCCTCGACGACCGCATCCGCACCGGTTCTCGTTCCTTGAACCTTAAGCCCGTTGCCGCGGCGAATGATCTCTCGCGTGACGGCCTCGGTAAATCGCGATTCGACACGGTAACGCATTCCTTTTGCCTCAAACTGAAAGGCCGGCACCGCGACCGTTTTGATATTCTTCGGCAAACCTGAGTTGGTCACCGGTTTGTAGCACTCGGTAAAACCTGAGACAAAAAGAAACGCGATGATGGCCGGTAATACTTTTAGATATTTCATTTTGCTAATGAACCCGCACTCGTGGCACCTGCCTTTGATCGCCGCAGAGCAAACACGCCGAAAAAGATCAGCGCGAGCGTCAGCAGCGAACCGCCAACGACCGTCGCCCAAAACGCAGGGGTCTTTGGTTCGTTCGAGTAATACGTTCCGGCTGTGCCGTTCGTGTTGCTCGCGCGTTTTTCGCCTTCGATGCGGACCGCTTTCACGCTTTTTTCGCCATCCTTTTCGATCCGGTAGGTCGGCGATTCCAAGCCCGCAGCTTCGCGTGTCGGCACATCACGAACAAATCCGTGCTCGACCAGCGTGATCGTTCCCGGTATGGTGCCGTCGGCGATCGCCTTTTGCATTGGATTAAGCCGATCACTCGGTGCCTCAAGTGTTTCGCTGAGGCCTGCGAGGCTTTTTTTCGGAACCGCGAGGAACGTACCGTTGCGGTACAATGCACCGCCGCCCATCGACGAGATCGTTACTTTTTCGCCTTTCTTTAGTATGTATTCTTTCAGGTCAAAGCCGTTTTTAAGAAAAAAGCGAAAGTCGGCGAAATCGTCCGCCGGCTCGATATTGATGCTCAGCGAGACCCGCTTGTATCCCGGATCGGGCGGCACATCGGCGAACACCGCAGCAAAGAACGCACAAATAGCTACGAGGATAACGAGCGGTTGTAACTTCTTCATTCCTTCACATCTCCTTCGATCGCGGCGGCGGTCTTTATCGCATCTACCGTCTCCTTTACATCATGCACCCGAACGATCTTTGCACCGTTCTGAATGGCGATCAGTGCCGAAGCGATACTGCCGCCGAGCCGCTCAGACGGTGGAAAGCCGCCCAATATCTTGCCGATAAACGACTTACGCGAAGTGCCGACAAGTATCGGATAAACTGCAAATTCGCTTACCAGTCTATCAAGTTTCGCGATCAACTCTAAGTTTTGCTCAAGCGTTTTGCCAAATCCAATGCCGATGTCGAGCACAATATTCGCGTCCGCTACGCCCGCAGTTTTTGCCGAACTGATCGAACGCTTTAAATCGGCCGAAACCTCCGCAAAGATGTCGTCCACCGGCGGTTTTGAATGCATCGTCTCAAATTCGCCGCATGAATGCATCAGCACGAGGCCCGCGTTCGTCGCCGCAGCAACATCCGCGATCGCCGCATCGAAACGAAGGCCTGAAATGTCATTGATGATCTCTGCCCCACCGTCCATCGCCGCAGCAGCAACCTCGGACTTGCTCGTATCTATCGAGATAGCAACATCAAACCGCCGTGAGATCGCCTCGATCACCGGCACAACACGCCCGATCTCGACATCAGCCGCCACACGCTCACTCCCCGGCCGCGTCGATTCGCCGCCGATGTCGATAATATCGGCACCTTCCGCTATCGATATCTCAACTCGCCGCACCGCATCATCAACAGACAAAAACGCCCCGCCATCCGAGAAGCTGTCGGGAGTAACATTCAATATCGCCATCACCAGCGGACGGTCAACGCTGATATGCCGGCGAGATGTTTGCCAAAAGGCAGAAACGCGGGCTGCAGGGAGTGTGCCTCTTCGTTCGGATTCATTCATACATCAAAAAAAGAACCAGGTTCGCAAAAACCCGGTTCTTAGTATTTTACACACTCCCTACCGGTAGTGCTTCTGCGTTAAGCTGTTGCCGGCGTCGGCGGCAAGATCGGCTTTTTGAACGGATTCTTCGACGTCTCTTCGGTCTCCGGTGTTCCGCCATCATCCGTCGTCGAGGGCGGCGAATCGTCGCGGTCGAGCGGCAGGCCGGCGACTACGCGCCGGATCTGTACGGCATCAAGCGTTTCAAATTCGAGCAGAGCTTCGGCCAAACGGATCATCGATTCCTTGTTGTCCTTGATGATCTTTTCGGCACGGGCATACTGCTGCGAGACGATCTTTTGCACTTCCTGGTCGATACGGATCGCAGTGTCCTCAGAATAATCGCGGTGCTGCGAGATCTCGCGGCCAAGGAATATCTGTTCTTCCTTCTTGCCAAATGTCATTGGCCCGAGGTCCGACATTCCGTATTCGCAAACCATTGCCCGGGCGATCTCAGATGCACGTTCGATGTCGTTCGAAGCACCGGTCGTAATGCTGCCGATGAAAACATCCTCGGCAATACGGCCGCCCATCGACGTTGCGATCTGGCCGAGTAAGAATTCCTTGGTCGCAGACAGACGGTCTTTCTCAGGCAAGTACATCGTCACACCGAGAGCCATTCCGCGGGGAATGATCGTCACCTTGTGGACGGGATCCGAATTCGGCACCTTTAGGCCGACCAGCGTGTGGCCCGCTTCGTGGTATGCCGTGATGCGTTTTTCCTCGTCCGAGATGACCATGCTGCGGCGTTCAGCGCCCATCATGACCTTGTCTTTGGCGATCTCAAAATCGTTCATCGCGACGACCTTCTTGTTAAAACGAGCAGCATTGAGGGCAGCTTCATTTACGATGTTCGCAAGATCGGCTCCCGTAAAACCGGGCGTTCCGCGGGCGATGACGTTGATATCAACGGCTTCGTCGAGCGGGATCTTGCGGGTGTGAACCTTGAGTATTCCCTCGCGGCCGCGAACATCAGGCCGTCCTACGACAACACGACGGTCAAAACGTCCGGGGCGAAGCAATGCAGGATCAAGAACGTCAGGCCTGTTTGTCGAAGCAACGAGGATCACACCGTCGTTCGATTCAAAACCGTCCATTTCGACAAGCAGTTGGTTGAGCGTCTGTTCACGCTCATCGTGACCGCCGCCAAGCCCGGCACCGCGATGACGTCCGACCGCGTCGATCTCATCGATAAAGATGATGCACGGAGCATTTTTCTTGCCCTGTTCGAACAGGTCGCGCACACGCGATGCTCCGACGCCGACAAACATCTCTACAAAATCAGAACCTGAAATTGAAAAGAACGGAACATTCGCTTCGCCGGCGACAGCCTTTGCAAGCAAGGTCTTGCCTGTTCCCGGAGGGCCAACCATCAGGACGCCCTTGGGGATCTTACCGCCGAGCTTTTGGAATTTTTGCGGATCTTTCAAGAATTCGATGATCTCAACAAGCTCTTCCTTAGCCTCTTCGACACCGGCGACGTCCTTGAAAGTGACGCGTTTTTGCTGGTTATTGAGCAGTTTAGCCTTTGATTTACCAAAGCTAAGGGCCTTGTTTCCTCCGGCCTGCATCTGACGCAGCGTGAATGCCAAGAAACCCATCAGCAAGATGAACGGAAGCGCCTGGATCAGCAGCAGCCAACCCCAGCCCTCGCTTTTGGGCTCGTCCTTGGTAAGGATCTGAGTTCCTGCGGCATTCTGGTCGTTAAAGTCCTTGATCTGCTTTTTCAGCATCTCAGTTGTCGGATCGCCGCCAACCACTGTCACCAGCTTATTGCCGGAAGCATCGGTAAATTCGACCTGCGACTGTTTGAACAACGCCTCTTTGATCTCTTTGTTGTTGATGCGGGTGATGGCCTGATCGATCGACAGTTCGGCAGGTGCCTTGGTTTGTTTGGTCTGTAGGAACCAGACAAACACCAGAGCACTCGAGATGATCATCAACCACAATAAAACTTGCTTTGCTTTAGAACTCAATTTACAGCCTCCAAATTACTTTCATCCGAAAGTTTCGCGTTCTCATTTGATGAAAGTCTGCTCATAAGCGTTGTTATGCAAAACACTGAGGAGCCATTTCAACGTCAACCTTTGATTTTAGTTCGCGCATCGCGCAATTTCAACCTAAATCTTTTGATATACGAGTTTGCCGCCTTTTCGCAGTACGCTTGCTTTGCCTGGCAACTCTGCCCGCCGGCCGCTCTTTTCACTAAACAGCAAACGCTCGATCGCCTTTATATGTTTCAGCCCCAATCCGCGCGTATTGCCGCGATGATGTTTTAGCCAAGTTCGAAGAATTTCGTAAAGGACGCCCCCATCCAACCTTCTAAGCTCGCTGATCTTTAGTTCGTCCGAAGTTTCAATTTGGATTGCGGTATTTGCAAGGCTCTGGCCCAACAATGCCGCAGTTTGGGCAAGTGTTTCGACGATCTTCGGATTCATCGTCTCAAGCATCGGGATCAACTCTTTGCGAATCCGGACTCGCTTAAAAGCGAGATCATCGTTCATAGCATCGTTTCGATACTCAATTCCGCATTCACGACAGAAATCCTCGGTATCCTCACGCTTTGCCCAACTAAGAAGCGGGCGGATCAGATCAATCTTTGTTCTCAGATTTGAAATATCAGATTTCTTGTTCTGATCGTCGTTTAACGGCCTGAGGGGCGAAATTGCGCCGAGGCCGTCAATGCCGCTACCGCGAATTAGATTGAGCAGGAATGTCTCTGCCTGATCATTTACTGTATGACCCGAGAGTACCGCAAACGCCTTGTTCTCAACGGCAACGCGGTTCAAAAATTCATACCTCGCATTCCGGGCGTTCTGTTCAAGATTGCCCTTTTTCGATACTTTGCCGCGTTCGCTGACGTATTCGATGTCTAGACGACTGGCGAGTTCACGAACAAACGCCTCATCCTCGTCGCTATCCTCACCTCTCAAACCATGATCGAAATGTGCCGCAATCATTCGGTGCCCGATCTTTTTGCGCTTAAAGAGATCCGCCATTGCCAAAAGTAGACTAACGGAATCGGCCCCGCCCGAGACCGCAACAACGACCGAACCGCCATCGAACGGCAACCCAAGCTGTCGCCATTCAGTGATCAGATATCGAACAAAATTATGCACGATGAAATTTTCCCACGAAACACACCAAAAAGACGAAAGGAAAGTCGATTCTTTCTTTTCGTGGATTTTGTGCTTTTCGTGGGCAATATCTTATTCCGGTTGGTAAACTGCTCGTTTTTGGATGAGCATTGTCAGTCGTGAAGTGCAGACGAGCTTGCCGCGTTCGTCGGTGATATTGATCGCCCAGACGCTCATTGTCCGACCGGGATAGAGCGGTTTTGCCTCGACTGTAATGATGCCTTTCGAAACGGCCCGTAGATGGTTTGCGTTGATCTCGATACCGACCGGCGTTACTTTTGTCAGGTCCGCTCCGGCAACAACTCCGATCGACGCGGCGGTTTCGGCCAGATAAAGCGAGACGCCGCCATTCATGATGCCGACGTATTGATGCACTTTCGGCGTGACCTCCATCGTCAGAACGACGCGTTCGGCCGTCGCGACCTCGACCTTTACGCCGAGAAATTGCATCAGCTCGTTCTGTGCGGTTCGCTCAATAAGTGCGGTTTTGTCCATTTAGTTTACGAGAGAATTTTTGGCAGCTTTGAGCGCCTCGGCAATCCGGGACGGCGACGTGCCGCCGGTAGTGCATTTTGCCTCAAGCGTTGCATCCAGGTTCAGAGCTTCTGCCACGTCCGCTTCGATCATCGGCGAAAATGCCTGCAACTGATCGAGCCGTAAATCGTGCAGTTCGCGTCCTTCGCCGATCGCGTACAGCACGGCATTGCCGACGGTCTCATGAGCGGTACGGAACGGAACGCCTTTTTTCACCAGATAATCTGCAAGCTCGGTCGCGTTGAGATAACCTTTTGTCGCCGCATCCCGCGTTACTGCTTCGTTTACCGTCAGGTTGTCGAGTACGATCGCGGCCGCCCGGAGCGAGATCGAAACAGTATCGACCGTATCGAAGACCGCCTCTTTGTCTTCCTGCATGTCCTTGTTATAAGCAAGCGGTAAGCCTTTGAGCGTCGCGAGCAGTGCCATATTATGGCCAAACACGCGGCCCGCTTTCCCGCGAAGCAACTCCAAGGCATCCGGATTTTTCTTCTGCGGCATCAGGCTCGAACCGCTCGAGACCGAATCGCTCAAAATAACGAACCCAAACTCCGTCGAGCAGTAAATGATCAGATCTTCGGCCAGTCGTGACAGATGGACCATTATCAGCGAGCATGCGGACGTGAATTCCACGGCAAAATCACGGTCCGAAACGCCGTCGAGACTGTTCGCCGTAACACCGTCAAACCCAAGCTCACGGGCCATTGCTTCTCGATCGACCGGATATCCCGTTCCGGCTAATGCCCCGGAACCGAGCGGCAAGATATTGACTCGCTTTCGAACGTCAGCGAGCCTTTCGCGGTCGCGTTTGAGCATTTCGAAATATGCCAGACACCAATGCGCCCACATCACCGGTTGTGCCCGCTGCAGATGTGTATAACCGGGCAGAACCGCATCACGGTGCCGCTCGGCAACGGCAACGAGGGCCGCATGTACAAGCCGCACAAACTCGTCGATCCGATCGATCTCATCACGCAGCCACAACCGGAACGCTGTTGCCACCTGATCGTTGCGGCTCCGTCCGGTGTGCAGTTTGCGAGCGGCGTCGCCGACCAGGCCGATCAATTTTCCCTCGATGAACGAATGAACATCCTCGGCGTTCGAATCTTCGAAATACTCCGGGTTGAGGGCTTCTTGTTCGAGCATATGTGTAAGACCGCCGACGATCGCTTTGCGTTCGTCGGCCGTTATAACGCCCGCCTTTTCGATGCCGTGGGCGTGCGCGATACTCGCGACAACATCGGCGTCCAGCAAACGCCTGTCAAAACGAAACGAATCGTTAAATTCCGCAAACGTATCGTCCGGCTTCTCCGTGAACCGCCCGCCCCATAATTGGCCTGATTTGGTCATTTGTATCCTCGCGCGAGTATAATTGTATACCAATGACCAAAAAGATAAACAAAGTCGTCCTCGCCTATTCCGGCGGCCTCGATACGTCCGCGATGCTGCTGTGGATCAAAGAGACCTACAATTGCGAGGTCGTCTGTTATTGCGCCGATGTCGGCCAGGGCGAAGAGCTGACCGGATTAGACGAAAAAGCAAAAGCAACGGGAGCGTCAAAACTCTATGTCGAAGACCTCCGCGAGGAATTCGTCAAGGATTTCGTCTGGATGGCCGTCAAGGCAAATGCTTTGTACGAAGGCGTTTACCTGCTCGGCACGTCGCTCGCCCGGCCCGTCATAGCCAAACGCCAGATCGAGATCGCCCAAATGGAAGGCGCCGACGCTGTTGCTCACGGTGCCACAGGCAAAGGCAACGATCAGGTGCGTTTTGAGCTGACATATTACGCCCTGCAGCCCGACATAAAGGTCATCGCTCCGTGGCGTGAGTGGGAATTCAAAGGCCGTGC
>CAZVDM010000048.1:0-21251 GCA_964625555.1 uncultured Chloracidobacterium sp. | reverse complement strand
CCGATGATCGTTTCTGGCAGGGTCACGCTCGAGGGCTCCGAACAACTTCGTCGTCAACCGGTCATCCGCGTCACCGCGATGGTCGGCGGCATTCCTTTTGCTACAACAAATGCCCAGAAGCTTGGTTATTACTATCTTCGCGATATTCCGCGTCAATCCTTGTCGTTAATCGTTGAGGTCGACGGTACTGAGGTCTCTCGTCAAGTATTGGTGGCGTCCGGCATGGGAAATCTGACGGTCGACGTGTCGGTGCCGTGGATCGTTTTGCGGTCGGCGGTAAAGCCCGGCGTCATCAATGTTCGCGACGCGTATTTGCGAAGCGAAAGCGCCGAAGCTAACTTTCAAAAGGCTCTGGAAACCGTTCGATCCGGTAAAGACGCCGAAGCGATCAAGCTATTCGACACGATACTTGGTTCCGACCAGAACGACTACGAATCGTGGACCGAACTCGGCAATATCTATTTCAAACGGAACGTATCGTCAAATGCCGAGGCAGCCTATTACAGAGCGATCGAACTGAAACGCAACTATTTCACCGCGTTGATCAACCTTGGAAAGCTATACTTCTCGCTTAAAAGATTTGACGATGCGGTGCTCGTACTGTCGAACGCTGCCAAATCTAATCCAGAATCTGCCGATGCTCACCACTTTCTCGGCGAATCGTATCTTCAGTTAAAAAAGGGCTCGCTGGCCGTCCCTGAACTCATCTCCGCGCTCAAGATCGCTCCGGACGAAAAGGCCGAACTTCACCTTCGTCTGGCTTCCCTTTACGACGCAGCGAACATGAAAAAAAAGGCCGCCGAGGAATACAAGGCGTTTTTGAAGAAGCGGCCGGACCATTCAGAAAAAGAGAGGTTTGAAAGGTACATTAAGGAGAACGAAAAGTAAAAAAAGGGCCGGCTTCGACAGCCGGCCCGATTCGTTAGAGATCCGGAAGGACGCCTAAAAATCGTAACGGAATGCGAACTGCATGATACGCGGTTCGTTCGCCATTCCGGTATATTTACCAAAATTCGGCGGTGCGGCAGAGCCCGTGTATCCGAGCGTTCCTACTGATTGACCGTCAAAGAACGGCGTATTAGTTACGTTGAACGCTTCGACACGGATCGTGATCTTGTGGCCCTCGCGATACGGCATGTTAAATGACTTTGCGAGACTCAGATCAATGTTCCAGGTTCCAGGTAGGCGGATAGGATTACGCGATCCGGTCTCTCCCGGATGCGGAGTACGCCATGCGGTTACCGCCGATGCGGGATTCTGGAAGATGTTTGGGCCAGTCGGCGTATAGAACGTACCGGTCGAGACCGGCCGGGTATTTGTCATATAGCTTCGAACATTCCAGTTGGTCTGCCAACCGGTTGCATCGTAGAAGCCGTCAAACGGATAGCCCGAATCCCAACGGAAAACTCCACTCATCGCCCATCCACCGACAACTCCGTCGAGCCATTTGTTCATTCCCTTTCCGATCTTACGGTTGCGTCCGATAGGCACGTCCCAAAGGCCGTTGAAGTTGATCACATGCCTGAGATCAAAATCAGAGAATGAACGCTGGTCCTTCAAATTGAAGGCGTTAAGCACAAACGCGGCACCGAATGAATCGGCCGTCTGCAAACCGGAAGCTTCATCGAGCGACTTGGAATATGTGTAGTTGAAATCCCAAGTTACTCCCGCCAAACGCTGACGGATCGAGAGATACGCACCATGATAATCGGACGAACCAGCCGTGCTGTACGTCGCGAGCGCATCGTACTGACCCTGGAAAAAATACCGAGTATTGCCGCCTGCATCCAACTGCTGCATCAAATATGTCCAGTCACCCGCGATCGGTTGCCCAACGGCTACTGCCTGAGTGTTGGTACAGTTAGGAACGCCGCCGCAGCCGAATACGGCACGGAGAGTTCCAGGTGCCCACATATTTTCAAAGAAGCTGACCGGTGTTATGCTGGCAATAAACTGGGTATATTGCTCCGGTGTCATGTTAGCGGGAGCGTTCTGGAGCCGAATATCTATCAACGTTGCGGCCTGATTGTATGTTAGGCCCGACTGCATATCCTTAATGTTTCCACGGAGCATCATTGCATCGCGTCCAATAAGAAGGTGTCGGGCAAGACGGCCCTGATAACCGACGTCGACCCAGATCTTTCCGGGCAATTCGCGGCCGTAGGTCACGCTCCACGAATAGTTCACAGGCGACTGCAGATTCTGATCGAGCGAACGCTGGATCGGCCCGTTTCCGGGTGTTACCTGCGGTGCCGTCAGTGGGAACGTAAGGTTCGCCGGAAGTACAAGATTGGGGAATGTTCGAATGTTCATCGACGGACCCGTGTATGAAACTCCCGGTGTCGTGGTGATATTGTACAGATTGGCATTTATCCTCGACGAGGACGAGAATCCGAGCGAGTTATTGTTATCCCAGTTAACGGCAAGCTGTTGACCGAAATAGTCATTGGTGATTGCAAATCCGCCGCGGATGACCGACTTGTCCTTTGTACCGAATATTTTTGACAACCAACCGTCCTTGAAGTCCGGCGACCATGCCGCCGAGATACGAGGCTGCCAGTTATTCGTATCCAGCGGGTACATCGAGTCTTTTCCGTTGGCTTTACCGGCAAGCCTTATGGAGATGATCTCGCGATAGTTCTGCCCTTGGGCCATTGCGTCAATAGTCCTCTGCAAATAATCGCCGAGCGGAATACTCGGAACGGTCTCGTATCCCTGGGCTTCATACACTGGCATAGAAAGGCCATAGCGCAACCCGAGATTTACCGTGAAGTTCGATCTCAGCTTCCAGGAATCCTGGATATAAAAATCGTATTCCTCGGTCTTGAATATACGTTTTACACCCTCATTCGCCGGCAGAAGAGTTCCGTCAAGCTTGAAGTTGAAATTTGCACCATAATCGTTGAGTCGGCCGAAAAGTGCTACCAAGGCGTGCTGCAGCGGTGAGCTCCAGCCTGATGCGACCGAGCGTGTGCCGCCCGATTGTGCCGTAATGTATTGATTTACGGCCGTACGCGCGATGTTGCTGGCAGACCAACTAAAGTTCGTGATCGCATTGTCGAAGGCTCTTGCGTAACTAACCCTCGTATTCGAGATGAGCCGGATATTTGTACCGAACTGAATGGTGTGGTTGCCTTTGATCCACGTAAAATCGTCCGTGTAATTTTGGGTCGGATTCGTTCGATTGACCGCTCTGCCGAAACCAACCGGCGAGAATACACTTCGGAACGTGATCGACGGATCATTTGAATCACCCTGATTGCTGTAAGCGATTCTCGTGAGTCCGTAACTGAACCGGTTCGTCATGTTCGGCTTGAGCAGCCAAGTATGCGAAGCGGCGAATCCGTAAGGATGGCTCCAAAAATTTGTCGGTGGTGTATCCGGGAAATAAGGTGCCGCACCGGTAATATCTTGCTGATAATTTCCGCGGAACGAAACGGTATGTTTCTGATCGTTGGTGACATTCCAGTCAAAACGCGCAGTATGTCCGTTTTGCTTAACTGGCACCGGCGCATTGAAACGAAAACCACCAGTATTGCGTAGGTCACCCTGCGTATTGTCATTGACCCCATAACGCGATGCTGCGGACGCAAAAAGTGCAGTGACCGCTGCATTGACATCCACGACGGCCACATTATTAAGCGTGAAAGTATTGATCTGTGCCGTGTTGAGCGTCCATGCCTGTCCGGTATTGTCGTCAAATCGGATATTACCGGCTCCTAGGCTTGCGGTGGGCACTAACCGGACTACCGACGCATCTTTTGCCTCACGCATTCCTTCGTAATTGTAAAAGAAGAAAAGCCTATCCTTTACAATCGGTCCTCCGAGGCGTCCGCCAAACAAATTTCGGATCAACTTAGGGCGAGCAATCCCGGAGGCGTTATTGAACCAGTCGTTAGCTGTCGTCACCGTATTGCGGTGATACTCATACAGAGCTCCGCGGAACTGATTCGTACCGCTCTTGGTGATCAGCGAGACCTGAGCCCCGGACGATCGTCCTTTGGATGCATCAGGATTGAGCGTGGTTACGCGAAACTCATCAACTGAGTCTGGGTTCACTCGCAAAACCGACTCGAATGCGGTCGCATTCTGCTGGTTATTGACATCGATACCGTCGAGCGTAATATTCGCCTGGTCGGCACGGCTGCCGGTGACCGAACCGTCGGGTGTCACACCAGGCTGCAAGCTAAGCAAATTAGCAACATTTCGGCCTTCGAGCGGAAGGTTAATGATCTGCTGCGATACGAAGTTGTTGCCGACGCTCGCATCCGTCGTATTGATGATGCTCTCAAGTCCTGCCGCATCGACATTTACTGTCTCCGTTACTTCGCCGATCTCGACCTTGACGTTGACCGTGGTCGTAATATCTACCGAAGCTTTGAATTCGGATACACTTGCTTTCTTAAAGCCTTGCATTTCGACTTCGATCCGATAGCTTCCGGGCTGAACGGATGAAAATGCGTAGTAACCGTTGTCGTTCGTTACGACGGTACGGCTAGTACCTTGATTACCCAACAGTTTAACGGTCGCACCGGCAACTACGTTGCCCTGCGGGTCCGCCACCACGCCGGCGATGTTTGACGTACCGACCTGTGACAATGCCGTCATAGCAAAAAGGGCCGTCGTCAAAACCACCAACAGAAAACGATTGAACCAGGTTTTCATACCCATTGTTTCCTCCTGCTTAGATCAAGTTATGTATCGATGAATTTCACCGATAACAACGTAGAACTTCAATTGTAAATTTTAAAGATGGTCACGGCTTTCATCCCTTGGAACCGATGCCATCGGCTTTGGGTCTAGCCCCAAAATACTCCGGTCTGAAAAACGCGTACCTGTATCATACACATTAGAAAGTTTTTGTAAACTCCACCCGACTTTTTTCGTGCGTGAAAAGCGACCGAACTTTATGACAGAAGTTCGTGAAAATTTGCTTTTTGAAAACATCCAAAAATTTGAATAATTTTCAAAATTTCCTTTCAACGTGCTGTCTTTCCGAATCCAAACCATGATATTTGTAGATGGCTGCCTCGGTACAAAGTTTCCGGGTTCGCGATTTTTCGGGCATTACGGCTATATTTTGTCGATTTGACATACTGTGCGATCGGCCGCTAATTGTTCAGACCGGGCGGAACAGCATTTGCCTTTGTTAATGGTGTTTCGCTTATGACCGAATTTTGAAATGTCAACAAAGGCATACGCCTTGTAATTTTTCAACGAGTCAATAGCACAAAAGTATAAGTTTCCATCAATTTTTAGGAGGATCAAATGAGAAAAGATTTTAGGTCAATTTTCACTTTGTTCGCGGTAGTTTTGACATTTGCGTTTACGGCATTTGCGCAGGAAACTACCGGCAGTATTGAAATTACTGCGAAAGACTCGACCGGCGCGATCGTCCCTAACGTTGCGATCACAATTTCGGCTTCGGGCACTTCGGCAGGTTTCAAGCGAACGGTGACGACCAACGACGAAGGTTTTGCTCGTGTTCTGCAGGTTCCGCCGGGAACCTACAACGTCTCCTCGGCAGCCGTATCAGGATTTGTAGCCAAAACCCTGAGTGATGTCGGCGTAAGCCTAGGTCGAGCGACGGTTCTAAATTTCGAATTGAGTACGACTGTTGCCGCGAGCGTCACCGTTACATCTGATGACGTTTCGCCGGTCGATACCACGGATACCAAGATCCAAACCACGATCAGCGCAGCAACCGCCGAACTTCTGCCGAAAGGCATCAGCTTCTCAAGCATCCTGAAGGTCTCGCCCGCGACGCGTGTTGAACCGCTCAGCGGCGGCTTCCAGATCGATGGTGCAAGCGGTTCCGAGAACGTTTTCGTTATTGACGGCCAAGAAGTTTCGAACGTCCGCACCGGTGTACTGGACGCAACCAGCGATCTTCCTTTCTCGCTCGTTCAGGAAGTCCAGATCAAATCCAGCGGATTCGAAGCCGAATACGGTGGTGCCACGGGCGGCGTCGTTAACCTTGTGACCAAGGGCGGCAGCAACCAATGGCGCGGTGAGTTTGGCTCCAATTTCCGTCCGGGTGCATTGCAGACCCGCGGCCGCGACGTTTTGATCCAGAATATCATTGGCACCGGCGAAGCAGAATATTATCCTCAGCAGCGTGACAAATCGCTTGGATTCTTTCCGTCAGCCAGCCTTGGAGGACCGATCCTCAAGGACAAGATGTGGATCTTCGGCAGCTATACTCCACAGATCTTTTCACGTGAACGTACGATCAATTACGTCCATCCGCAGCTACGTACACCCGCAGGCGTTACGCAGACCTACACGAGTAAGTCGACGTTTGAGTACATGTTCCTCAAGCTCGATGCTCAGCCGATCAGCAAGCTTCGCTTGAGTGCGGCGTACACTTATAATCCGTATCATTCGCTGGGCAGCATCCCGGGATACACAACGGCAGTTACGGCTTGTTCGAATACCGTGCCGCCCATCCCGACCGTGTGTTCGCTTCCGACGAACGGGACCGGACTGACGGGCTCTGCCTATACATCGCAGACCGGCGGCCGCCAGAATACTCAGAGCATTTCGGTCAATGGTGTCTGGACGCCGCTCAACAATCTCGTTATCGGCGCCCGTGCAGGCCATTATTTCTTGAATGAAAAGGCCGGCAGTTACGGTATTACAGATATCACAAAACCGCGTATCACTTGCAGCACAAGCAGCATTCCGGGCATCAACAACCCTGCGGGCGAGTTTCCCGCCGGCTTTGGCTGTGTCCGCGGATATTCGAACAACCTCGCGGTTGAGCAGAATACCGTATTTGATGTTACGACCCGTAACACTTTCGATGTCGATGGAACGGTTCTATTCGCCGGCGGCGGACGACACGAACTCAAGGGCGGCTATCAGTTCAACGGCATTGCGAACAGTGTCCTGACGCAGCTCCGTCCGCAGATCGTTCTGCGACGAGGTTGGACCGTTGGAAACTACTCCGGATTTACGGCGCTGCAGCCAACTCCGGGTTATATCGGAGCCGGTTTGCTCCGCGTCTACTATGAGACCGGCGACGTAAGCAGTAAGAACGAAGGAATCTACGTTCAAGACAAATGGCAGCCGATGCGCCGCCTCACACTGAACCTCGGTCTTCGCATCGAGCGTGAGGATGTTCCCAGCTTTACGGCGGGAGCACCGGGCATCAAGTTTGATTTCCAGGATAAATTGGCTCCGCGTCTGGGTGCAGCCTTTGACATCACCGGCGACGGCAAGACAAAGGTTTCAGCTTTCTACGGCTGGTTCTACGACCGGTTCAAATATGAACTTCCGCGTGGATCATTTGGCGGTGCTGTTTACCACGATTTCTTTTATGAGATCTTGCCGGGCGACACGCTTGCCACATTTAATTTGGCTACGATACTCGGACCGAACCCATTTGGCGTGATCGGCGGCTCGTGCCCGCTCACAGCAACCGTCCCTGTTTACGGGCGCGTCCGTTGTGACAGGGATTATCGCGTACCTTCGAACACCAATCTCGGAATCGAATTTGGTGCGATCGATCCTAATATCAAGGCGTTCCGCCAGAGCGAAATGACGTTCACCTTCGAACGCGACCTTGGTGCTAAATTGACGTTGGCCGGACGCTATTCGCTTAAGAGCGTTGACCGTACGGTCGAAGATGCAGGTTTCTACACTTCGGAAGGAAGCGAAGCCTATGTTATCGGCAATCCGGGCGAAGGACTTTATGCCCAGATCGCAGCCCAGAACGGCTTGCTGGCGCTTAAGCCAAAACGTCGTTACGATGCGGTCGAAGTGCGGCTCGATCGGCGTTTTGCTGACAATTGGTTCTTCAACATGAACTACACCTGGAGCCGATTGGTCGGCAACTATTCGGGTCTTGCAAGTTCAGATGAGGACGGCCGTGTCAGCCCTAACGTTAACCGTTTCTTTGACCTTCCGCATGCCGGCTATACGGTGGCGGGCGGCCCGGATAACGGACTTTTGCCGACCGACCGAACTCACGCATTCAAATTCTATGGTGCGTACAACTTCGATTGGGACAAGCTGATCAAGATGGGCAAGGGCAACGAAACGATGCTTTCGATGTTTACGACCGTTCAGAGCGGAACGCCGGTCACGTCAACCGTCACCGTCGCCAACATCGACACGATAGTACTGACGGAGCGTGGAGATCTGGGTCGTACTGAGCTGTTTACTCAGACCGATCTGGCTCTTCGGCATAGCATCAAATTCGGCCGCGACAATCGATTTAAGATCGTCCTCGAGGCTGATGTTATCAATGCTCTGAACGAAGCTAACGAACTGAGCAGGAACAATCAGATCAGTATCTTTGATTATGATCTGATCAATCCGGCGAACGGACTCGTAACGGCAGCGGAGGCAAACCTTCCTAACGCCTATCCGCTCGCGATGGGCCGATTCCAGCGGAACGGTGCTCCTTTGATGCTGGCGGCCGCTCAGGACCCATCGAATCGTATTTCGGCTCCGCTTTATAACCTGACCAATTCGTTCCAGGGGGGCCGCGAAGTCCGACTCGGATTCCGCTTCATCTTCTAGACACTGACTTTATTTGAAAAACTTGACAGGGGCTGTTCGAAAGAGCAGCCTCTTTTTTCTGTTTCGATCCAGTGGCGGTTTCCGTCGTACGCAATTTCACTACTCGACTATAAAAATTCTTCTCATATACGCAACAGTTTTGCTATAATTGAGATCGGACCGGTTCACTCGACCGGACAGACTTAGTTCTTTGAAATCTCAACGAGCCGACCGTTCGGTCGCAGCCACTCGGTTCATTCCGCAATTCCATTTGATGCTCCGGACATTCTGTCTATCAGGCCCCAATTTAAGCGTCAACCGTTTTCAGGACGCCAAAGACACGCGGGACACGCTGGACGCAAAGGACACGCGGGACACGCTGGACGCCAAAGACACGCTGGACACGCGGGACGGTCTAATCAAATCGTTCATGTCGACAAAAATTTCCGGTATTACCCTAAGTTTAGGCAATACCGGGAGTATTGGAAATTACGCGGATCTAGTTCGTCTTTGCTTTTTCTTCGTAGCTGACGATCAGTTGCTTTAGCTTTTCCGCATCCTTTGTGTCGGGCTGCTTTTTCAGGAATAGTTTTAGCTCGCGAGCCGCATCGGCGTACCTCTTCATCTCATTACCGTACAACAGGGCTAGATACCAATTTGCCATCGGCAATGTGTCCTTCGACAATTCCTTTGCCTTCAAAAGGTGCTTTTCAGCCTCAGGATATTGCTTTTTCGCTCGATTGATCACGCCCGCGAGTATCAGTGATTCAGTAGAACCGTTGTAAAGTTCGACAGCTTTATTCACCGCTGAAAGGCTTTCATCAACGTACCCAAGCGAATTCAACGAATATGCAAGCCCGTACCACGAAGCATAACTGCGGGGATTGACCTCGACTGCAAGTTGAAGCAAAGTCGCCGAAGCAGCGTACTCCTTCATCTTCACGTATTCGGTACCAAGCAGTTCAAGGGCAGCAAAATATTTTGGGAAAGCCTCGATCGAGGCCTTCAATCCTGTAAGGCCTTCTTTCTGCTTTTTGGCATTAAGATCTGTGACAGCCTGTTCGTAAAGTTTCTTAGCGTTTTGCGGAACATCCTGTACAAACAAGGCGGCCGTAATACCGGCAAATCCCTTTCGGACCCTCATCCTGAAATCAAGCTGCTTATGTTCCATTCCGGATTGAGTTTGTGAGCCGTCCTGATTTTGGCGGGTGAAGTTCACGATCTCTTCACTTTGGGTTTGCTCCTCATATTCGGGCTCGATCGTTCGAACACGAATGCTAAACCGTCCGGACTTCACGTTCGAAAAAAAATAACGACCCGATCCATCGGTACGTGTGTAAGCGATCGCGCTGCCATAATCGTTAAGTAGTTCGACCGTGGCGTCGTACATAGGTTTATTTTCATAACCGGTGACCTGTCCGGTTACACTATTTCCCTGTTGCGCATGGACCGAAAGGGTGAAGCCAGTGAACATGATGGCCGCAAGCAAGGCGGCGGCGGCAGAAAATTTGATATTAGAAATGAGCATCTTGTTGTTTCCTTTCGCAAAATCAAAACGTCGAAAAGATCGCTTAATTATAACGTCTTTGATTCCGCGAGCAAGCGATAGGCTGCCTTGACCGCCGTCGCCGCATCGCCGGCCGCACCGTTGATCGTCGGCCCAATGGGATTGGAAACATCGCCGACAGCGAACACCGATGGAATATTGGTCATACACGACCGATCGACGACGATATAACCGTGGCCATCTAGAACTATCTCGTTGGGTAAAAGGTCAGTATTCGGAACCACTCCAATGCGGATAAGTACGACATCGGCCGCAACGGCCGTGGTCTCGCCGGTAACGCCGTCGGTGTATTCGACGGCCTCAACGGCCTCGTTACCAATGATCTTTGACATCGTAGCGTCCTGAATAATATTGACCTGTGGGTGGTCTCGGACTTGAGAGACGAATTCAGGACGCGCGGAGAAATTACTACTCCGATGGAGCAAGGTTACAAGTTTCGCATCCTCGCAAAGTATGATCGCGTTTTCAAAAGCCGCGTCACCGCCTCCGGCTATTACGACCCGTTTCCCACTAAGCTGGCCTCGTGCGGCGGCTCCGGATTCGAGGACGCCACGGCCGGCAAATTCCCTCTCACCGGCGATGCCAAGCTGACGCCGCCGCACTCCGGTCGCGATAACAATGGCACCGCCGATGATCGTCTTGCCGTCATCCAGTGTCACCGTACGCTTGTACGGATCGATCGCATTTACATTGATGGCCGTTCGAACGCGATCTTCGATGTCTGATATTTGACCGGCAAAGACATCTCGTATGGCTCTGCCGTTCTCGGCACATACTCCCAGATAATTGGTGATAGGAGCGTGGATCTTGTTAAGTTGGCCGCCGAGTTCTTTGGCTTTTTCCAACACCACTGAAGTCATTCCAAGGTCGGAACACCAAACCGCTGCCGACATTCCGGCCGGGCCGCCGCCGACAATGATCACATCGAATTTTTCCGGGATCTGATCCATCAATAGTTGCTACTTTTTGTCAACGAAAACTGACGCTTTTTGTCACTCTGGGGTCATTAAATCGTCGATGATCCAATCATGCAATGATCACTAAATCGCTTCAACGCTAGTATTTTAGGCGGTAAATGTTGATAAGACAATGTTATGCCGCAATCCATAATCGTGGCATTGGTTTTGCTTTTGAATTGTCTGAGTAACTGGGCGCGCCATTATCTGGTGTATTCAGCCAACCATCGACCAAACTCCATCCGAAACCTTCGCTAAATTATGAGATTAGAAATCGAATCATCTGTATCCACGCCAATCGCCGTCGAAAATGGCTCAGTTAAAGGTCCTGATGTCAGCAATTTGCTTAAGCAAGGCGTGTCCGCCGCCCAGAACGGCGACCGTCCCATGGCCCGAACCCTCTTAAGCAATGTCACCGACGCCGATCCAAACTGCGTAGACGCCTGGCTTTGGCTCGCGTCGATCAGCGAATATCCGGAAGAGTTACTCGTATTCCTAAAGAAAGTTCTGGATATCGAGCCCAATAACGAACGTGCCCTCACCTGGGAGGCAGCAACCCGTTCGCTGCTCGCGAAAACTCACGTTCAACGCGGCGTCATCGCTGCAGAAGAGGGAAATCATGCCTTTGCGATGCAATGCTTCGACGACGCCATCGCAAATGACGAACTCTGTGAATCCGCATGGTACTGGAAGGCATCGCTTTCCGAGGAAGAGAACGAGAAACTCGGGCTGCTCGCCAGAGTACTCGAGATCGACCCGGATCACGCCGATGCGAAGGATGCCGTAAACGTGATCGAGCAAGCCCGTGCATCGGCAAAAATGCACGACGCAAAGAAAGCTGCTGCGGACGGAAATTTTGACACCGCGTGCGGACTTCTCGACGAGATCCACGCGGCTGATCCCGATAATTGCGAAGCATGGGTACTGCGTGCTCACGTGGTTCGATCGTTCGAAGAGAAGTTTGATGCTTATGACCGGATCCTGCATCTGGATCCGTCCAATGTATTTGCGCAATACGGCTACGAGTTTCTCGATGAATTGGCCGAATCCGTTAAGTCGCCTGAACTTCATGACGTGGGCGTATCAACGGCAGACCTGGAATTCGGAACAGAAATCGAATCGCCCGAACAGCATCAATGGACGGCAGAAGCTGAATCGGAGTCGAACGACGCCGAATACGCCGCCGGATCCGAACCCGTTGACGAGTGCTCCCGACTGCTTGCCGACGAGGGATCGACTGCGGAAATGGAGTCGCAAGTGTCGTTTGCGGAAGATCCCGAATTTGAAGAAAAGGTCGAAACCTCCGCGGCCGAGGAGCTATGGGCCACTCCGACTAAAGAATACGAAGCTCTCCGCGAAGACCTGTTGAACGAAACCGAAATCGTCGACGACTCTGTCGAAAAACCGCTTATACCTTTCGAGGAGCCAGCATCAGCGAACAAGTACGCAGTCGAAACCGTCGCCTATTCTTACCATGATGACGAGTTTGTCGATCCGATCGCAGGCTTTCCCGAATGGGACGAACCGGTGAGCATGGTTTCGGAAGAGGCCGCACACGAAGCCGATACGTACGCATCACCTACAGCCGAAACACAGGAATTCCGTGCGGATGAACACGATCTCTCCGACGCCGTTGCCGGCGTCGAAGTGTCCGATTTCAACAACGATCTCGACGAGCCGTCATATCCGTTTGAGAGTGAAGTTTCCGCACAGCCGTCGCCGTGGGATACACCGGTTGAAAGGCACGAGCCCATCGCAGGATTCGAAGCGGCTGAAACTCCGCAATCGGATTCCGAATCCATATCATCGTCTGAACAGCAAGACTGTCCATATTGTGAAGCGTCGATCGATCGGCAGGCATTCGAATGTACAAATTGCAACGCGGTGCTTACGCTTTCTGATATCGAGTTGCTTCTGTCGAATAGCTCGGTCGACATCGAAGCTGTCAGACGATCAGTAGCTAAGATGGTATCAGAGTGGAATTCACGCGAATTTTCGGTCGAAGAGCTCAAGGCTCTTGGAGTTGGTCAGTTCAACTTAAAGAACTTTGATCTCGGATTTGCCTATATTCAGGAGGCGTCGAGACTGGAACCAAACGACGTGATCCTAGCCGGTCAACTTAATGCACTTGCGATCCGTCTCGATGAGATCAAGCGACAGGACGAGATCAACGAAGCGAAGCCCAAGGGCAAGACGATACTCGTAGTGGACGATAGCCCGACCGTCCGAAAACTGATCTCAAGCAAACTCGAAAAAAGCGGACACCAAGTAGTTTGTGCGGTCGATGGTGTTGAGGCAATGACGACGATCGAGACGATGGTTCCCGACCTTGTGCTTCTCGACATTGCGATGCCGCGCATGGACGGCTATCAGGTGTGCAAACTTATCCGGGCGAATGAGGCCGCGAAAGATGTCCCGGTCGTTATGATCTCCGGCAAAGACGGATTCTTTGACAAGGTCCGCGGCCGAATGGCCGGCACGACCGGATATATAACAAAGCCTTTCGGCCCTGAAACTCTCATGAAGGCACTTGAAACCTACCTCATTCCCGAAGCCGCCGGAGCCGAATAAACGCGGCACGTCGTCGATGGAACTCGAAGATCTACAATCCTTTCTCGAAAAGGCCGGAGAGCGTGTGGCCAGAACGCGCGCCGGCCTGCTTATCTTTGGACAGGCCGGCGGTTCGCCTGACGACTTGGCGATGTGCTCCTTCGAACTTGATTCGTTAAGGGTTGAGGCATTAGATCTCGGCTTGGTCGAAATAGGTGATCGCCTCGGTTTCTGCATCGAAAAGCTCGAGAATATATTTGCCGGCGAAAGGCCGGATGCTCCCAGACGGATAAGCCAAGCACTAGACGAAGTGGCTCGCGTCGAGGCAGCATTGCTTGAGATCCCGCTCAGCAACGGCGAATTTCTCGACGATGTCTCAGGTTTCGTGGATGCCTCGTTTGATCATCTGGATACAAGGCCCGCCATGCCCGAGAGCCGGGACGAGGATTTCGAGATCGACGAGGAAACCCTCGAGATCTTTCGAGCTGAGGCCGACGACCTGCTTTCCGGTATCTCGCACCATTTAAGAACACTCGAAGCGTCACCCTCAGATCGAAATGCTCTGTGGGAGATCCGGCGCAACGCACACACATTTAAGGGAGCCGCGGGAATCGTAGGCCTTCGATCTGCATCGAAACTGGCTCATCGCGTCGAAGATCTGCTTGACAAGATGGTCGAGCTGCAGTGTAATGCAAACGACCGGGTCATCGACCTTTTGAACCGTTCGAACGAGCAGCTCACAGCACTGACCGCGGGAACCTTCGACGATGTCGAGACTCCGCCCGATTCTGACTTCAGGCACGTAATTTCGTCACTCTCCGCAACCGGAAAGTCGTCGTCGAACAGCACTTCACAACCGACCTCTGCAACGGCCGCATTCGATCCCGTTCGAACACCATCAGCTCCGATAGTCCGTGTTTCGCTCGACCGTCTCGACGATCTCATAAGAGTGTCGAATAATTTGGTCGAGAACCGATTGGCGATCACCGAAAATATTGCGGCTATGGGCTCAAATGCCGCTGACCTGGATCTTCACGGTCTCGAATCGCTTTTCGAAATACAGCGCCATCTGACAGACGAAATGCGTGAGAAACTGCTGCGGATACGCATGGTGCGTTTCGGTACGCTTGAGACACGTCTCAGCCGCGCGGTTCATGTCACTTGTCAGGAAGAGAACAAACGCGCCGCGGTCGTGATCTCCGATCCGGACATCGAGATCGATACTCAAATAATCGACGCGTTGATCGAACCGCTTCTGCATTTGTTGAAAAACGCGGTTGTCCACGGAATTGAGCCTCCTGACACGAGGCGTCTGATCGGGAAGCCCGAAAAAGGCCTGATCACGATCGGCGTTTCTACAGACAAAAATAATGTGATCCTTTCGGTGGACGATGACGGCCGCGGAATTTCTGCGATGAAGCTGAAGGAAAGGGCGATAGCTACGGGTTTGATCACAGCTGAGTCAGCGTCCCGAATGGCGGATTTCGAAACTTGGGAACTGATATTCGATCGCGGACTGACAACCGCCGACAAACTCAATCTTAATGCTGGCCGCGGAATTGGGATGAACATTGTCCGTGAAAGCGTCGAGAGCCGTGGCGGCAGCGTCAGTCTCAGCACAGAACCGCAGATCGGCACCACATTCACGATCCGGATGCCACTGGTCTTTAGAAAGCCCGGATCCGACAGCGAGACCGACGCACCATCCCAGGAAGTTCGAAAGCCGCTGGTTCTGGTCGTGGACGACAGTGCGAGTATTCGCCGCCATCACGTAAAGCTCGTCGAAAATGCCGGCTGCCAGGCGATCACCGCAAACGACGGGGCCGACGCCCTGGTTCTATTGCTCTCCGGGAAATGGGAACCGGACCTGATAATCTCGGACGTCGAGATGCCGAATATGGATGGTTGGGAATTTCTCGAATATGTGAAGACAGACGATAACTTAGGGCATATTCCAGTCGCTATGATCACCTCGTTGGACGCCGAAGAACATGTCATGCGTGCTGTTGAACTTGGCGCGTCTGATTACAGGATCAAACCAGTGAAGGCCGAAGTGATCGAATCTGTCCTAAAGAACATCGGATGCGCCGCTACCGAACCGGCGGCCTGCTCGGCCTGATCTCGACCTTGCTCGGCAGTGCTCGCGGGTTCATTGCAAGCAGATCAATCACAACCTGGGCAATGTCCTCGGGCTGCAGTTGCCATGCTTTCTCGTCTGATGGAGTATCATTTCCGAAATACGTGTTGACGCTGCCCGGACAGATGTAACTCACCTTGATATTGTCCTGTCGGACCTCTTGCATCAGTGATTCGGAAAAGCCGTTGAGGCCAAATTTCGATGCATTGTAGGCCGCCATTCGCGGATGCGCATTCTGTCCGGCAAGGCTGGAAATATTGAAAATATAACCGCCTCCGCGCCGCTTCATTGACGGTAACGCGTGATGGCAGGAATAAAAGACCCCAAAAAGATTCGTCTCCAGCGTTTGCCTAAACTCGTCGCCTGACAATTCTTCAACTGTCTTTCCAAATATGCCCATTCCGGCGTTGTTGACCAAGATATCGATCCCGCCGAATAACCGTTCGCACTCTTCGAGCATCTGCCGAACCTGATCCTCGCTCCGCACATCACAGATCTCCCCGCCGACGTTTCCATGTTTTGAAAGGTCGGCGACCGCATTTCTCAATTCAGTTCTATTACGGCCGCAGATGAATACATTTGCACCTGCACTCACAAGTTTTTCCGCGATAGCAAATCCGATCCCTTTTGTGCCGCCGGTAACCACGGCGACCGACTTATCGAGTGTACTCATTTCAAATTCGAGGTTATCAATCAATCAATTCTCCGACTTTACCAGATTTGATTCCACGGCGGGTACCCTTAATTTCGGCGAATCAATATTGCTCAGCTCGGCCCAAACGATCGTGACACCCGCATCCCTGTCCCTTTGTACCACACGAAATGCAACAACCATATCTCGGCGGCGATCATAGTCCATTTCGTTGTACTCCGCTCCGGGAACGGCCCGCATCACTTTACCGTCATAAGCAACAACCCTCATCGCGTAGGTGGTATTGTCAAGAACCGGCATAGATCGGGCATAGTCAAAGCCGTCCCGCCCAAGTCCGGACAAGATAAGATCTTCGATCGCTATTGCCCGTTCATATTCATTTGTCGGCTTGAATTCTGTCAAGAATTGAACACCCGCAGTTTGAAGGTTCACTTTCTCGATTGGGACATCGCCCAAACGCGTCATCATCCCATGCATCATGATTCCAGGGATCATAAAACTTTCGCGGGTGAGCATCAGATCGGCGAGGTGTCGAATACGATAGTTTGCGATGCGGAAAGAGAATGAATTGCCGTTACCAGGCATCGTATATTTGAGGCATTGCTCAGTTGCGACGATCACCTTTGCGTGGAGATTGCAGCCGGCATCGGCTACGAGTCGAACAATTCCCGTATTTCTCCGTTCGAGGAATAATTTGTAATGGCGGATCAAATCAGGATCAGGAGCAATAGAAGCCAGTTCACTCTCGCTTGGCTTTCGGTATAGGGGTCGGGTGTATTTCTGTAGCAGAAGTTGTTTGACCGCAAGTTCTTGATTGGGCGTCAAGTTCGGACGGCCATCAGACATCTGGTTATTTATCGAGCTGATCCCGGTACGGCTTCTCAGATTGATCGGAGTTTCCTGCGGAACCGGTATCGGCGGAGGGGTTGAAGCGGGAGTCGGGGTCGCCTGCTGAGCGAGCGTCCCGGTGCACAAGCTTGCCGCGGCAAACAAGATGAATAATAAACGCCACATACCGCCTCCTAAAGCAGTTGAATACGCCTGATAGGCTCTAGAGTTTATTTCGCAATATTTCGTTTACGACCTTTGGATTCGCCTTTCCCTGCGAGGCCTTCATCACTTGCCCGACGAAAAATCCAAACAGCTTTTCATTTCCGCCTCTATAAGCCTCGACGTTAGCTTGATTCGAGGCGATCACATCATCCACGATCTTTTCGATAGCCCCGCCGTCAGAAACCTGCTCAAAGCCCTTTTCCTTGATGACCTCAGGGGCCGTCATGCCGGTCGAAAACATCTCGACCAGCACCTCTTTTCCCTGATTGTTGTTGATCGCTCCGGATTCGACCGTGGTCAATAGCGCAGCCAGATCTTCGGCCGTTACTAGGCATTTATTTATCGCGATGCCGGAGGTGTTCAATTCACGCGTCAATTCGCCGAGTATCCAATTCGCCGACATTTTGGGGTTCTTGCTGAATCGTGCGGTGGTTTCAAAAAACTCGGCCAGATCGCGATCCGCAACAAGTTGGGACGCGTCGCCAAATCCGAGACCGTAAACCTCGATAAATCGGTCACGCATCGTGTCCGGTAATTCGGGCATTTGTGCCTTTACCGAATCGATGAATTCGGCACTTACGATGAGCGGCTGGAGATCAGGCTCAGGGAAATAACGATAGTCGTGCGCGTCCTCCTTGCCCCGCATAAACCGCGTCATGTTGTTCTTTTCGTCCCACAAACGCGATTCCTGATTGACGGCCTCGCCCGCTTCGTGGGCATCGATCTGGCGTTCGATCTCATATTCGATCGCTTTTTGCATAAATCGAACTGAATTGAGATTTTTCAGCTCGACTTTGTTTCTAAAAGCCGTCTCGCCGACCTTACGCACCGAGACATTTGCCTCACATCGCAGGTTTCCCTTCTCCATATCCGCGTCGCTGGCCCCGACCCATTGGAGCACGCGGCGAACGTGGTTTACATAATCATACGCCTGCCACGAAGTGCGAAAATCCGGCGAAGTAACTATCTCGCCGAGCGGCGTTCCGGCACGATTGAGATCGACATATGAGAACTTGTCAGTATCCGGCAAACCGTCATGCACATTCTTACCTGCGTCCTCTTCGAGGTGCATCCGCTGAATATGAATTGTCATCGGCTGCCATTCGGATGCCCGTCCGTGTTCGTCGCGCTCAGACGTGAGGATCGTCAGATGTCCATTGGCGGAAAACGGTTTGTCGTATTGAGATATCTGATAGCCTTTTGGCAGGTCTGGATAGAAATAGTTCTTTCGTGCAAATATCGACGTTTCCTGCACCTCAAGCCCCAACGCAAGCGCCGCCCTTGCACCGAGTTCGATGACACGCCGATTCAATACCGGCAATGCCCCCGGCAATCCTAAACACGTCGGACACGTATTCGAATTGGGCTCACCGCCCGTCTCGACCGCGCATGAACAAAAGATCTTAGTCTCCGTCGCCAACTGGGCATGGATCTCCATGCCTATCACTGCTTCCCAGCCTTGTTTCATAAATTAGTTTCTCGGCCGCACAAACAAAGGTCTCGGCTGCGTCCGCGGTCCTGTCGGCCAAAATTGCCCGCCGGCAAAATATCCAGGTTGATTGTTGTACTGGACCTGCGGATACCTGTATCGCCGGCCGTTGCTCCAATAGTACGTTGGCGTTGCGACGCCCTCGACATAGATCACGCGCGATTCGCCGTCCGCCGCTTCGGCCCGTAGCATTGCTGCCTCGTATTCAGCATTTAATCTTTCCCGCTCGAGCCTTTCCGCCCTAACGCGTGCGGCAGTTTCGGCCAATACTTTCCGATCTTGATCATTGCGCCGCTCAAGTTCTTCCGGTGAAGGAAAACCGCGTTTCGCATAATTCTCACGATAATCAGCCGCGGCCCTTTCGCGTTCGGCCCGATACTTATCAAGATCTGCGTTGGTCACGACCTTCGTTTGCGCCGTAACAGTCATCGATGCAGATAAAAACGCACAGACAAAAAACAGAATTCTCATAATTCATTGCCTCCGATACGCCAATTTTACCACGATATTCAATGTGGACAAGCAAAAATAGATTTTCGTAGGTAACAAGTCCTAAAACCCAAACGCCACCCCGACGCGTCCGGTGGCTTTCGACGTGCGGAATCCGTTTTCGTAGTATTCCTGGTTGAAAACATTCTCAACCGTTCCAAACAAACGCAGCGTCATCTTTTCCTTATTGAATCCGAACGTATAACCCGCCGTCAGATCGCCTTTGCGATTGCCCGCAAATCGATAAACGTACGTCGAAAACGTCGAGTTGCTAAAGATCGGTGCGAGATAATCTGAGGTCACGAGAAGATCAAAATTGACCCAAAAACGTTTGAACCGCTGCGTCGCAACAATCGTAAACTGCTGCGTCGGAACACCGAGCGTCCTGTTTATCCCGCTGCCCGAAACCTGCGGCATTAACTGATCGCTGTTGGTGTATGTGTACGAGGTAAAAATGTCGGTCGAGCTCGCCGGTTTGACCGTCGCACTAAATTCACCGCCACGAGCGATGCCGCCTTTCTGATTAGTATAGCCGCCAAACGGCCGCGGCGTCGTGCCGATATTCGGGACGACATTGCCGTAACCTATCACGTCGGTGAGCTTTGTATAAAAATAAGTCGCGGTCAGTCGCACCCCGTTTTTTGCGAGGTTCTGCTCGATACCGGCGTCAAAGGCGATCGTTTTTTCCGGCTTCAGGAAAGGATCGCCGAGAGCAACAAAAGTCGGTGTTCCGAACGACGAAAAGAAAGTTCCCACACGCTCGTACAGCGAAGGAACTCGATAGCCGTTGCCAATATGAGCCCGGAATTTCGTCCCTGTTTTTGACACAAAGTACGACGCCGAGCCGTCAAATGTATACGCCGTCGGTGGATTTTCGAGCACAAGATTATTGTAAGGCGCGTTCGTCAGACTAAACGACGGCCGGTCGAGACTGTATTGCTGGACGCGAATGCCACCGGCAAGTTGTAGGCTACCGTTGAGCAAACGAACGAGATCCTGTACGTAAAACGTATCGCTATTCTGCCCGGCGTTTGTAAAAAAATTGCCGGTTCCCGACGGCGTCGCGCCTTTGTTTCCAAATTTTTCGCTTTCAAATTCGTACCCAACGATCAATTCGTTTTCTTTGACCGGCGTCCAATTCAGATGGACGTTCGCCGTATTGATCGTGCCGTCAAAAACGCTCGTCGAAGCACTCTGAAAACCAGTACCGAGCGTGCCGTTGTCATTCGTCCGCTTGGTTGTCAGTCCTTGATAATAGCCGCTGATGACCAGTCGGCTGTTGATGACCTGGTTTACCGCAAGCTGGCCGCTGAAGAATTTGGATTTCTGAAAACTGTCCGGATCGTTAGCGTCTGCGACAAAATTCACGCCGGGATTCGCAATGATTGTAGTTGTGTTCGAAGCCGGAAGCGTGCCAAAGGTGTCCGGGTTCGAATTGAGCCGGACCCGAGCATCGGACATAAAAATTCTCGCCGAAATATTTGTCTTTGAAAGCGGATTGAATTCAACGCGTAACTGGAAATTTGTGTTTTTCGCATTGTCCTGTCCGTCAATTCCCTTTGTATAAGCCGTCCGCGAAACGCCGCCGCTGATTCCGAATTTGCCGTCCGCCGTACCGTGCGAGAGATTTCCTCGAAACCGTCCGAGCCCGAGCCCGCCAAATGCCCCGGATATCTGCCCATGCGTACCACTAGCCGGACGCGGTGTTTGAAAATCGATCGTGCCGCCGACAGCATTCGTGCCGTATAACGAAGATCCGGAGCCACGCAGCACCTCGATCTTTGCAACGCTAGTCAGCGTAAAATCGCTCAAAAACGGTGACGAATCGCCCGTGATCGCCGACGCATCGC
>CAZVDM010000047.1:0-21341 GCA_964625555.1 uncultured Chloracidobacterium sp. | reverse complement strand
GGTTAAAGAAGGATTACCTTTTGTGCTCATTCCGCTGTTTGCTGCGGTGGGGTTTGCTCTATTTCTCATTTGGCTGCCGATCGTGCCTTTCGTGGCGGTCGCGCTCTTTATGATGTATTTCTTCCGCGACCCGAAGCGGACCGTTCCGACCGACGCTGACATCGTTGTTTCGGCGGCGGACGGGCGTGTGACGCGGATCGACAAAACTGCGGACGGCAAGGTCGTCAGCGTATTCCTCTCGCCGCTCGATGTTCATATCAACCGCTCGCCGATCGCGGGCACCATCACCAAGCTAACCTACACGCCCGGCAAGAAAATGCCGGCGACCAACAACAACGCGAGCTTTGAGAACGAGCGCAACACGCTCGTCATCGAGGGCGAAGGCGTGACGGTCTCGTGCACTCAGATCGCGGGAATATTGGCGCGTCGCATTGTCTGTTGGCCAAAGGAAGGTGATAAACTCGAACGCGGCGAAAAATTCGGCTTGATAAAGTTTAGTTCGCGCACAGATCTGCTGCTGCCGGGCGATTCGGAGATATTAGTTAAGGTCGGCGATCGGGTTGTGGGCGGAGAAACTATCATAGGAAAGATCGACGCGGAGAGTGCGGAACGCAGCGACGCCGAGAAGTTTGGCCACTGACAACTGACCACTGACGAAGAATGAGCGACGATACACACGACAGCAAGCCTCCGCATCGAGGCTTAAGAAAAGGGCTTTACGTTATTCCGACGCTGTTTACGGCGGCGAATGTAGCGATGGGCTTTTTGGCCGTGATGATGTCGATCCGCGGCTATCACGCTTCGTTTGGCGATCTCGAATCGGCAGCTCATTATTTCAATATCGCGGCTCTCGCGATCGGTTTGGCGATCCTTTTCGACACCATCGACGGCCGCGTTGCCCGGGCGACAAGGACGGCGACCGAGATCGGCGTTCAGTTTGACTCGCTGGCTGATGTGCTCACGTTCGGGATCGCGCCGACCGCGTTGGTCTATGCATGGTCGTTTGGCGGCATTTACAACGAAAACAGCCTGTCGCACAACGTCGGTACATTCCTGCTATTTGCATATCTGATGTGCGGGGCGTTTCGGCTCGCGAGATTCAATCTGCAGGCGACGCGTCCCGTCAAACTGGAAGAAGGCGCCACCAAAGTGGACAAGAAGAACTTTGTGGGACTGCCGATACCGCCGGCCGGCGGTTTGCTGGCATCGATCATCCACTTTGCTCCAATGCCGCTGAGCTCGTACGGAGCCGCCACCGGACAGTATTACGGCTATGCCCTAATGGCGTTGATAGCTGTTCTTGGGATTTTGATGGTCAGTAAGATCCGCTATTCGAGCATGAAGACCGCCGGTGCTGGACCGCAAGGTATTTTGTTGATCGTTGTTCTCGCCGGATTGGCGATGTTCGTTTACCTCTACTCCCGTTATGCGCTTTTGGCTATATCGGCAATTTATGTGATCCACGGCCTGGTTTGGTGGGTTGCGAGAGCACTTACCGTCAAACGCGTGAGCGGCGATTCGAAAACGGCTTAACAACCGCCTTCGAACGTCGATGCCGCCGATGATCGTCCTCATCTTGCTCGTCATCATCATATTCCCGGCCTGACGCCACGAGTAATCCGATCAACAACACAAACAGCAGCGATATCGCTGTCGTATGCAGTACGAAATCGAAGATACTGTGGACCAGTATCGCAAAGATCCCGCCCACTGCACCGATCGCAACGCCTTTGCGAAACGTGTTTTTGGTCTTAATATTCTTTCTTCCGGTTTGAAACAGCAGAACGAGAAATAGCCCCCCGATCGCGGCGCCAACCAGCCCCATGTCCGCAAGGACTTGAAGGTAGTCGTTGTGGGCTTGTTCGACGCGTTCGAGTCCGCTCAAGTCATCATGCGGCGTATAAGCCTGGCCAAACGCCCCAAGCCCCGCTCCAAGCGGCAAATTGCTGGTGATCACTTTGAGTGTGATTCCCCAGATATGTGTTCGGTTTGTAGTGACATCCTTTGACGCCGCGGTCTCGGCGATCCGGGTCAGCGACGATTCACCGCCGACAAATAAGGTGCCTGCTACCACCGCTCCAACAAGTGCAATAACAAGTGCCGCCCGCAACGCGATCTTCTTGGCACCCCTCGCCTGAGTGGTCAGTAGAACAAGCAGAAACACCGCCGAAATCGTTGCGACCAATCCGCCCCTCGACCCGCTTAGCAGCAAGGCAATCCCCATTAACCCGATCGCGGTCACATAGAGCAGCTTTTTGTCACGGCTGACACTGCCCGAAAGTAGAAGTCCGAGCGGCAGTGCGATCGTCATTTCCATGAATGCAGCAAAATTGTGTCGGCTAACAAACGACCCGAAGGGATATGCGCCGAATCGTTCGTAAATTCCGTATATCTTTCCCGGACTCAAAAACGACTGCAATATCGCAAAAAACGCGAAGGCAAAACCAAAGATTGCGATCACATTTACCAATTTGGCTATTCGTTTCGCGCTGTTCAGACTGGAAAGCACGATCGAAAGCAGGAATCCGAATGCCAGGTAATGCAACGCCGTCATTTCCGTCTCAAACGGAGCGACTGAGATAGTTCGTGGAATATTATCTACGCCGCCTGCGGCGGGCAAAGAACCAAATGGAATGATCTGGACAAATCCGAATATGGCCGTTGCATAAATCGGCATCTGGATCAAATGACGACTGATTGTCAATTCCCTGCTGGTAAAACTATCGACCGCCCACAATACAAGCATTAGCGCTACGACAAAGTAAAACAGGGCGATGGTCGGTTGATGGACCGTGCCGTACAACATTGTCGCTACGATCAGGATCGCGCAAATGAGGAAGAATATCGTTTTGTTCGCGAATGCCATATTATCAGTTGGACAAAGCAAAATCGTCGTACCAGATCGTGCCGACGATCGGACAATTGTCGCCGCAAAACGCGCGCGTGGTCCGGATGGTGATCCCGGTACAGTTTTCGGGTGTTGAAAATGCGACCTCGATCTCCTGCCAATCATTTGTACCTGCAGGAAACGGCTTTGACGAAACTATCAGTTTGTCGTCATTTGCGTTGACGATCTCGATCTGTGGGCCTCCAGCACTTTTGAGGCCTTCGGTCCTAAGCCAAAACCGGAGTCGGTAATTCTTGCCCGGTGTCACCACAACTGTCTGGAATATGTTGTAAAGTTCGGCCTTTGAATATCCGCGAAATCCAAAACGCAGGCTCCTCGATCCGCTATGTTTGACCGACCCGTCAGGTGCGATGTCTAACTTCCCCTCGTTCTTGTTCAACCGCCAACCAAAAAACGTTTCGTCCGGATTACTGAGCCCACTTTCAAAACCCGCATTTGAGACAGTGTTTGGTTCGGTATCGGTATCGATCCCGACCTGGCGGGCAAATTCGAGAGATTGCGGATAGAATCTTTTGTCGTAAAGCCCTTGGGCCATCACTTTTGTAATATTCGGATACGCTGCCTTGTCTGCGTCGGAAAGTCGATTCCATATCCTGATCGAATCGGCCGCCCGGCCGCGGGCCGCGTAAAACAATGCCAGCTCAGCATAGACTTCGGGCTGGTCTTCGGCTATCGCTTCCAGTTTTGCAGGATCTTTGTCGAAATAGTCCCATGTTAACGAAAAAGCCTGCTCTCGATACACGTGGTTATTTCGAGTAGCTCCCTTGAGGGCGGCAAATGCCTCGTCAATTCGATTTTGCCGTAGGTAAAAATTACCCATTTGCCATTTTACGAACGCATAATCCGGTGCGATCTCTACGGCACGCTTCAGGGCTGATTCGGCCTCAACCGGCCGTTCCGCCTGTTCGTACGATCTGGCAAGTTCGATCCACCATCGATAATCAAATGGAGAGAGTCGGACTGTTTGCTCGAACAACTTCACAGCCGCTTCGGTACGTTCGACCGTGAACACATTTCGTTCGACCGAAGCCTTGAGCCAAGACGCTCGAGGGTCCGAGGGAGACATGCCGGCGGCGATCGCAGCAATTTCTTCAGCGTTCGGATCCGATGCGGGCGTCAGGTCGGCGAGCATACTTCCGATCTGTCGCCGCGCCGCGACCCAACCAAAAAGCAATGCCGCCAGCAATGCGACGCCGAGAAATACGCGAACGAGTGGAGATCCGGAACTTATGCGGAAGAGATCATTGGCCATACTTCATTTTATTGGGAGGTCGGAAAATCCACCAGGAAAGACAAAGGCACTTCGGCTTTTCTTGTGAACTACTTTACATTCTTTCGCCTATCTTACATAAACGGTCGGACGTTTGCATTTTTTAACATTCTTTTTTAGCCTTGGCGCTGTGATCGATAATATTAAGAATCGTGCAGCGGAGATCATCAAACGACTGAAAAAGGCGTATCCGGACGCTCATTGCGCGTTGGATCACTCCTCGCCATTTGAACTGCTGATCGCGACCATTCTTTCGGCGCAATGTACGGATGTGCGCGTAAATATCGTTACTGCAAACCTATTTCGGAAATATCGCGGGCCGGCGGATTTCCTTGCCGTTTCGCAGGCGGAATTGGAGAAAGATATTCACTCGACCGGCTTTTTTCGGAATAAGGCCAAGAATATACAGGCGGCCTGTCGACGAATAATTGACGTATTCGGCGGCGAGATCCCAAAAACCATGGACGAGTTATTGACGCTCGGAGGTGTCGCAAGAAAAACCGCAAACGTCGTACTCGGAAACGCATTTGGGATCGCGTCCGGTATCGTCGTCGATACTCACGTCGGTCGGCTTTCGCGGCGTCTTGGACTAACGGAAAATGAAAATGCTGAAAAAGTAGAACGAGATCTTTCAGTCCTTATCCCGAAAAAATACTGGGTTATGTTCCCGCATTGGATGATCTACCACGGCCGTCAGGTCTGCGATGCCCGCAAACCGAAATGCGGCGAGTGCGTGCTTGCCGATATTTGCCCTTCCCGGATCGAGCCGATCAGCCTCTAACGAGTGATCTGTACCCGAGGCGGACAGCAGACTCGAACTAATGTTTGGGCATCGGACTGCATTTGCGGGTCCGCCGCGATCATTTTCATCGTGGACGCAAATAATTCGGCGGCATGTTTGTCTTGCGGTTCAGTTATCTTATAGTGCATCCACTTGCCTTCGCGGCGGGCCGCCACAAGACCTGCTCTTTTAAGATAAGCCAGATGGCGTGAGATCTTCGGGTTATTGGTTCCCAGCGTTTCAGCGAAAAAGCAAACACAGACCTCTCCGTCACGCATCAGATTGAGAAGGCGGAGTCGTGTTCGATCAGATAGAGCCGCAAAGAAAAGTTCTAGATCAAATGCTTTCCCAGCTTTCATAAAAAAATTATATCACATATCATTTATGGCTTGACATAAATGTTTTTTCGATATATCTTTGGAATACAATTATGGATACCCGTAATTGATATTATCGCAAGGAGAGAAATTATGAATAACATCAATACATTAAAAGCACATCTCGCATTGAACGTTAAGGACGTGACGGCAAGTATCGAATTCTACAAAAAGATGCTCGATCTGGAACCGAGCAAGGTCCGCACGGGCTATGCAAAGTTTGACATTCAAAATCCGCCGCTCAACCTGACGCTAAACCAAAACGCATTCGCCGGCAAAGGAGCACTGTCGCATCTCGGCATTCAGGTCTCAACGACCGAAGATGTCTTGGCTTTGCGTGACAAATGGATCGAACGCGGACTGGTTCCCCGCGAGGAAATGCAGACAACCTGCTGCTATGCAGTGCAGGACAAAGCGTGGGTCCACGATCCGGACGGCAACGAATGGGAGGCATTCGTAGTTCTCGAAGACAACCTGCCCGAAGGCGTAGCAAAAAGCGATGACGCGACCTGTTGCGTACCGACCTTTGTCGGAATCAACGGAAAGGAGAAAGAGGTCGCGACCGCATGCTGCTAACGGACCGACATTGATCGAGCCGATGCAGCATATTAATAAAACCCGCGGCGTTCGCTTCGAATGCGTTCGGCCGGACGCCGCCACCCCAAAAGTACAGATATGATGGGCACAAGAATAATTTCATTTGAGGAAAAGCGCTGTCAGGTTCGATGTGCGGACGAGCACGGACGACCGGCGGACGAGAACATTTTCGAACGCGAATGGGAAGTGTTCGTGGCAAGATATGATCGGGAAAGTGGAAAATATGTCACTCTCACCTATTGTTGCGAAGACGCGATCGGCGACCAATAGACATGTCAGCAAATAACTGCAATCCGACGACGAGGCTTTCGTTTCTCGATCGTTTTCTAACGCTATGGATCTTTCTGGCGATGTTTCTCGGCGTCATCACGGGCTATTTGTATCCCGGCGTCGAAGGCGTTGTAAATCGATTTAATATTGGCACGACGAACATTCCGATCGCAGTCGGCCTCATCCTGATGATGTATCCGCCGCTTGCAAAAGTGCGGTACGAGAATCTGGGCGAAGTATTTCGTGATACAAAAATATTGGGCCTTTCACTCATCCAAAACTGGGTGATCGGCCCCGTTTTGATGTTCGCTCTGGCGATCATTTTTCTTCGCGACTATCCCGAATACATGGTTGGCCTGATCATGATCGGTCTGGCGCGTTGCATTGCGATGGTCATCGTCTGGAACGAACTGGCCAAGGGCGACAGCGAGTATGCCGCGGGCCTGGTGGCATTCAACAGCGTCTTTCAGGTGCTGTTTTACAGCGTGTATGCTTGGGTTTTCGTGACAGTGCTTCCGCCGTATTTCGGTCTCGAAAGCACAATCGTAAACATCAGCATTTGGGAGAT
The DNA here is from genome assembly GCA_964625555.1 of uncultured Chloracidobacterium sp. Classification (GTDB taxonomy): domain Bacteria; phylum Acidobacteriota; class Blastocatellia; order Pyrinomonadales; family Pyrinomonadaceae; genus OLB17. The sequence continues at coordinate 14,570 of CAZVDM010000047.1, read as the reverse complement.
CGCGCAGAGTGTATTTATCTATCTCGGAATCCCGTTCCTGGCAGGTATGCTCACTCGCTTTCTTCTCGTCAGGGCGAAAGGAAAGGAATGGTACCACGATGTTTTCATTCCGCGGATCAGCCCGCTAACTCTGATTGCTCTGCTCTTCACGATCTTTGTAATGTTCAGTCTCAAGGGCAATCTGATCGTGCAGTTGCCGCTTGATGTCGTGCGAATCGCGATCCCTCTGCTGATCTATTTTGTCGTGATGTTTTTGGTCAGCTTTTATATGGGGCGAAAGATCGGCGCCGATTATTCGAAGACAGCGACCCTCTCATTCACCGCGGCGAGCAATAATTTCGAACTAGCCATCGCTGTCGCGGTGGCAGTTTTTGGTATTAACTCGGGTGCCGCTTTGGCAGCGGTCATTGGGCCCTTGGTCGAGGTGCCGGTGTTGATCGGTCTGGTGAGCGTCGCTCTATATTTTCAGCGCCGATATTTCCCGGCCGAGGCCTAAGGAAAAAAATATGAATAAAAAGCGTGTTTTGATCCTCTGCACCGGAAACTCCGCCCGCAGCCAAATGGCCGAAGGGCTATTGCGAAATCTTGCAGGCGACAAGTTCGAAGTTGAAAGCGCCGGAACGATCGCGAGTTTTGTCCGGCCTCAGGCTATCGCCGCGATGGCTGAGATCGGCATCGACATTTCGCGGCATCGTTCAAAATGTCTGGATGAGTTTCTCGACACCGAATTCGAATACGTTATTACGGTCTGCGACAACGCCAACGAATCCTGCCCCGTCTTTCCCGGTAACGCAAGGCGAATTCACTGGAGTTTTGACGATCCGGCAGAGGCAAAAGGCGATGATGAGGATGTCGCCGAGGTGTTTCGACGCGTGAGGGATGAGATCCGGGAAAAGCTTAGGTCATTCGCTGAACCAACGGCCATTTAAGGATCAGTCTTCGAGAAGCCATGCCAATGCCTCTTCCTCAGAAGCCGTTACAAGAAATTCTGCCCCGCGATTTACCGCCGCCATCTCGCCGAGCTTCGTGATCTGTGCAGCCGGCATAACCCACGCTAGTTTTTTGCGTCCGCCAAAGACCTCCGCTATTTGCAGCCCGCCCTGAAACCGCTCCGCCTCGGTCAACGTACCGCCGAGTTCGTGTGCGTCGATCAAGATACGTCGCCGCCCGACTCCGTCGGATTCGGCCCGGACACGGTGGATGAAACGAACCAATTCGGCCGCGGCGAAGACCCCGTGCATGGTGACACGAAGGTAGTCTGGCTCGACTTTATATTCTTCGCTGAACTGGACCATCGCCTTATTCATCTTCTGTCGAGCAGTTATCCCAACTCCCCATCGGCAAATAGATTCGATCGTTGCGAGGCTGCAATCTCACCTTTAGTCAAGGTGACCATTGGCCTCAGATAGTCATGCTTTCGGCAAGACTATCAAAGCTCGACGTCGAGGTCAATTTATTTTTCGAGAGCTTCCTACAGAATTTTAATCAAATAATAGCTGTCCGCGTTCCAAACACGGACAGCTTTTTAGCCAATCTCAAATTAAATACCGATTTAGCTATGGCCTTGGCGTCGGCAGTGCGGGCATTTCGCCTGCTTTGAATCTAGGCAGCATTTCGTCACGCATTGCAAGAGTGTAAACAGCGGCAGCAAAGATGACCGCTGATGTTTTTACGTCGCTCTCGATAATGCGTTCATAGGTGTCGAGGTTCGTGTGCCAAGTTACGTTAAAGTACTCGATCGGATCCTGTTGAGTCCCGATACCCGGCAGACCTGCCTGATTAAACGAGGTGCTGTCGGTACCTCCAAGCGAACGGCTCTTGGATGCCAGAACTCCAGCGAATCCAAGATCTGCAAACGGAGCCAAAGCATCACGAAGAACAGTCGCTGCCTCCGGGGGGCCGAAAATCGACAATCCTCTGGCCCGTCCGGTTCCGCTGTCGATGTTAAAGTAGCCGTTAAATTTACTGAACTCGGCCGTCGGGTTCTCCGCCGTTCCGAAATGCTGCTTGACATATGCCTGTGAACCCAACAGCCCTTGCTCTTCTCCGCCCCAACAAGCAACGCGGATCGTTCGCCGCGGCTTGACGCCGATCGCCTTTAGAATGCGAGCCGCTTCCATCATCGTTGCACAGCCGACGGCATTATCCGTTGCGCCTGTCGCCGAATGCCACGAATCGAGATGTCCACCGAGCATTACCACTTCGTCCTTTTTATCCGTGCCCCAGATCTCGCCGATCATATTATAACTGGTGACGCCCGAAGGGATCGTACGCGTTTGAATGTCAAACTCAAGTTTGACCGGAGTGCCGTTAGCCAACAAGCGGCTAATACGTCCGTAATCTTCGTTACGCATCACGACGGTCGGTACGACCTTTGTGACATCGAACGTTCGGTTGTTGAAAGCTCTCACGGCTCCGCGATCAAGCTGTGATTCGTTTATGCGAACCAGTACATTATTGTCCAGCAAAAACTTGTCAAGCTGTTCGCCGATCTGTACTCCTGTGAGGGCACCCGGCCGCGGAGTGATCGCCGCTCCTATACCGGTTCCCCTTCCTCCAGGACCGCCTTGCGGGGTCGGGTTAGCAGGATCAAAGCGCTTTTTGGCGTCCTCGTCCGGTATCCTCTTTGGATTAGGATCTCTCGATTGGTCGATGAATGAAGGCTTTCCGACCAAAACGATCTTGCCCGTCACGGACGCCTTGATCTTTTCAAAATATGCCGTCAATTCTTCCTGTGTAGGGTTTTGAATGACCTGCGGATTTTCCGCGGCAGGAAAGGTCGGGAGCACAATATTCACTGCATCCGCGGTCACAGGACCTTTGGTCGAGGGCGTCCACGCAAGAACCTCATATGTCAGCGTATCCGGCTGAGGTTTTATCATAACGCCGGTATTCCGAACGATCGCCCAGCCCGGATGCCCAAATTCCCACGGCTCCAATGTTGCATTGTCGAATCCCCACGACTGCATTTCACGGGCACCCCATTTTGCAGCTGAAAGGTAATTGTCGCTTCCGGTCAGCCGCGGGCCGTAAACATCAGAAAAGTAATGCATTGTCCGCATTATTTTCGAGTTCTCCATACCTTCTTTACGAATCGCCGCATAGACTTCGGCGGTCTTTGCGTCCTGAGCCAGCATCGTGCCCGGCAAGACAAATGACTGAAGCAGCATTACCGCGGCCGCTAAACGAATGATCTTGTGTTTTTTCATAATCTTTTGGTCGTATTTTCGAGAAAATTAGTTTTAGTTGTTGTGTTCTATTACTCTATCATTTCGAAAAATGTTTCGAAAAATAAGTTATACAAATACAAAAATGCCCGTCGGACAACGGCCGACGGGCATATTTATGAGAGAACACACTTTTTTATCAAGGTCCGACCACTTCGAGCCGCGTAGGCGACGCAAACCCAACCGATTTGCCGGTCGAATTCATCAAGTTCACATTTGTCCAGTCCTTGCCGGCACCGTACTGGTAAATGTTTTTCAGAAGTTCATGCTGCTTTTCTTTTGTCATCGTTTCCCATGACGGCATCATAACCACATACAAAGTTCCCTCGCTGATCTTGGCGATCTTTACATCTTCGGCAAACGGTGTGTCCTTGTGATCGAAACGCCGCACACCGTTTGATGAAGGAGGCTCCGGAATAAAGAAATTAGCCCATACATATAACCCAGCTGACGCAAAGAGGAGGACCATCCCGACGAGCAAGAGCCATTTATTCACCCCGAGTTTATCGATCGGAAACTTCGGTCTCCACCTTGTTTTCGGCGAAGATGTTTCGGGCGCTAATTCCGGTTCCGCCGAAGGCACGGCCGGCGTTTCAACATCGCTCACCGGATTGCTCGGAGGATCCTGATATTCGAAGTGGTCATCGATGTGAACACTATCTCGAAGCAGATCAACGAGCTCGAGTGTACGTCCGGTTGCTTCGGAAACTTCCTGGTCGTCGATGAACGAATATCTGTCGTGAACCACCGCCGAATTGGATCTCTGGCGCTCACGGCCGATCAGTTCGACATATACATTGCCAACGCGGATATTGCATTCGATGGCCGCTACCGTGACCTTAGGAGCAAAGAATAACTCCGTGATGCTTTCTTTGAAGAGTCTAAGCCGATTAAAGAAATCGCTCTTTATTAGTTCGTCAAATTCCTTAGCGCTTTCAGCCTCGGAAGTTAGTTCTTCGAAGCTCTGGGCCGTAAGCTGCACATCGGATTCGTCTCCTTCACCGGTATAGAGTGAAAGGCTCGACCAATCGGCGTACAGAGCTTGGATGTGTCCAAGCATTTCGCTCCGGTCGAATAGGAGTTTTCGGCGCTGATCATCGGAAGGACGTGAGAATAACCTCGTAATTATGAAATCAAACTTGCCGCGTACTGACTCGGAATATGGCAGATTGCGGTAGAAACGCGCAAGAGAAAGCATCGCCTGCGAACTAAGCATGGGGCGGCAGGTTTCACAATAGCGTCTTAGATTTGCTACAGAGATCTCTCTGTCTTTGTCCGCCAAAGCGGAGCACCAAGACTCAGTTTCCTGCATGAGCCGAAATTCAGTTTCCTTGTGCTCGTCGGATGACGTGTCATCAGCCACCCTCAGAAAGGCGTTTAGCGCCTTTTTGGCCTCGAAGTCATCGTATGCGCTCGGCACGACCTTCATGTGCTCGCGCTCAATAGCGGTCAGAACGTGCTCGACCATCTGAAGGCTCGACACCTCACCGACCGCCCGCTTTTTGAAAAATTCCTTTTCGGAAGTCGGCTTTCTGATCTCAACCGTTTCGTCATTTCCTAACAGCTGCATGTCCGCGTCTTCGGCAACCGGCATCGCAACCGGCAGATTCTCAAACGCAGTATCATCCGACCCGGCTTCCTGGGTTTCAGTTTCTATCGATTCCGGAAATGACTCATCGAGACCGGGGTCGGATAGAAATTCGGTTTCAGGCGAAAAACCGGACACCGGCTCTTTGGGAGCCGCGTCCATGACAGTATCTTCGAGAAGATTCTCTTCTTTTAGTTCGATGATCAGATCTTCGAATACATTCATCGTTACTACCTTAAGGAGGGGATTTTGGTTGGGGGAAAGTGGGAGTCAATAATTCTACGGCAGGATCTGCCGGATCTCACCGGTCTGAGTAATTTCGTATTTGTATACGATGCCCTCGCCGGTCACGTTACGTGTTGCCGTGATGGTGTAACCCTGCCGAAGCTCGGCGTCTGTCGGGGCGGCAGGAGCCATCTCAAACACAAACTTACCATGGACGATCGTATCGCCGGAAACCGTTCCAAGACTATTGGACATCAATGAATTGAGCTCGCTCAAACGTGCAAAACGGCTGTTTTGAGTGAAATAGCTCAGTTGTGTGGTCGTCATCGACCGCATCGAGCCGAACGTGTTGCCATTCTCGGCCGCTCTAATTCCTTTCTGCAAAGCAGGCACCGCGAGTGCGGCCACGATACCTATAATTACGACGACTATCAGAAGTTCAATTAGGGAGAAGCCCTTTTCATTCCTATTCTTCATTACTCAAACCTCACTATTTTCCAATCGGGATCAATTGTGACAATTTTTGGCACGAAATCTTGACAATCTACGGCATTTTATCTGCCCGGATCGCCTTAAGTGCGTTATTTTTTGTCGATTTCCCTTTGTTTATCATTGCTGCCTTCCTTCCCGCGGTTCTGTAATGCAAGCAGTATGCCATGCGATGTTCTAAATAATTATCAAAAGGAATGGTTTTTTGCGGCAGGCCCTTTTGAATCTGATAAGATTTTTATTAAGCTTTATGTTTTTGTCGGGAGTTTCGCGAATCTCGTCATTCGCAATTCGGGAGTAATCTAATTTGAGCGCTGTAATCGATCAGACAATTGAAACCTACGGAATCGATAATTGGGGAGCCGACTATTTTGGTGTAAACCGTAAGGGAAACCTGATCGTAAAAGCCCCTGAAAATGAAGCATTGACGGCTGACGTTAAAGTAATTATTGATGATCTCCGCAAACGCGGAGTCAATACGCCGATCCTGCTTCGCTTCCCGCAGCTCATCTTTGGCCAGATCCGCAAACTGCAAACCGCATTTCGTAAATCAATTAAAGAATTTGAATACGAGGGCGGCCATCTTTGCGTCTTCCCGATGAAGGTCAATCAAAACCGCGCTGTCATCGAGGAATATCTCCGCGAAGGTTCGCGTTATAATTTTGGACTCGAAGCAGGCTCGAAGGCCGAACTCTACGCTGCACTCGGCCTCGAGCAATCCAAGGACAGCTTGCTCGTCCTAAATGGTTTTAAGGATAGGGATTTCATCAAACTGGCATTTGCCGGAGCCGCTGCTGGAAAGAATGTAGTCATCGTCATCGAAAAGATGAGCGAACTCGACCACACACTAGCTTTGGCAGACGAAGCAACAAAGGAAAACAAGAATATCCCACTCCCGACTATTGGCGTCCGCGTCAAACTATATTCAAAAGGGTCGGGTAAATGGGAAAAATCGGGCGGCGAAGCTGCAAAGTTCGGTTTGACGACGACGGAGATCCTTGAAGTGATTCGGCGTCTGCAAGAGGCCGGACGTATCGATATGCTAAGCCTGCTCCACTTTCATATCGGCTCTCAGCTCACCGATATCAAACGCATTAAGAATGCGATGAAAGAGGCTGCTCGGACCTATGCCAAAATCAGCAAAATGGGAATCCCGATCCAATATCTCGATGTCGGCGGCGGTATGGCGGTTGACTATGATGGTTCGAGAACCTCGTTCGAGTCTTCGGCAAACTATAACGCCCGCGAGTTTGCTAATGACGTTATCTATGTGATCAAAACCATCTGTGATGACGAAAACGTCCCGCATCCGACGATCATTCAGGAATCGGGAAGATATCTTTCTGCGTATCATGCGATCCTTGTAACGAACGTTCAGGATGAGATCGAAACGGTCGTTCAGGATCTTGTGCCAATGACTATCGCAATGGATGATCCCGAGGTCGTTAAGGAACTTCACGATCTTCGTGAAACGATCAACGCCAAAAACTATCGCGAGTATTATCACGATGCCCTCGAACATCGGGAAGAGCTTTTTACGATGTTCAACCTCGGATTAATTACGCTCGAGGCAAAGGGCATGGGCGAGGTGCTTTTCTGGGACATCTGTGAGAAGGCCGATGAATACGCACAATTGAAAAAATATGTATCGGAGGAGTTCGATGATCTGCGGCGATTGATGTGTGTTAAGTATCTCGCAAATTTCTCAGTTTTTCGCTCGATGCCGGACAATTGGGCTCTCGAACAACTTTTTCCGATCATCCCTATTCATAAACTCAACAAAAAGCCCACGGAATATGCTACGCTTTGTGATATAACCTGCGATTCCGATGGTATTGTAGACAAATTCGTCGATCTCCACGACGTTAAGCCGGTGTTGGAATTGCACAAGCTTGTAAAAGGGGAGCCTTATTATCTCGCCATGATGCTTGTCGGTGCCTATCAGGAGGTTATGGGAAACAACCATAATCTATTTGGCGTTCCGCACGAAGCTCATATTTTTATCGGCGAGGACGGATACATTATCAAAAAGGTTATTTACGGCGCGACACTGGGCGATTCGCTCGCCACGGTGCGGTTCGATGCCGTTCAACTGCACGATACCTATCGCCGGTTGGTATTGCAGAGAGTTAAGAGTGGCGATCTCTCGTCAAACGAGGGCAGTCAATTGATCGAGTATTACGAGGATCAGGTCGAAAGTTATACCTACCTGACCCCGAACGGATCAAATGGCAATTAAGATCTTAGATATTGTTAGTTCATTGGTGGAAATATTATGGTAGCTCAAAAGAAAACAAAGTCTTCAAAGTTTTTGACGGTCCCGACACGGCCCGTTCCTATCGATCGCGATCGCTCGGTCGCCGGTTTGTTAGAAAAGATGGAGGGGGCCGGATTTGGTGCAAAACAATTGGCAGAAGCACACCGCATATGGCTAGACATGCTCGACGACAATTCGACAATATATTTATGCGGTTCGGGCAATCTGATCACATCCGGTATGCGTCGATTGCTGGCATACGTGATAAAGAATCGCTTTGTCGACGTCATCGTGGTGAGCGGTACGGTACTTTACAACGACATTCACGAAATACTTGGCCGAAGCCATTATCAGGCACATCCAAGCATGAGTGACGAAGATCTGGATGCTTCCGATGTTATTCGTATCGGTGACGTCCTCGCCAATAACGAAGAGTATCAGGAAGCCGACGAATGGATCGGCAGCGTGATAAATCAGCTTGACCTGACGCGTTCGTATTCGATCCGAGAATTTTTGCACTTGATGGGACGCGAACTCTCGGAGATCGCTCACGAAGACGGTATCCTTACGTCAGCATATAAGGCGCGAATTCCCGTATACTGTCCCGATCTGCCGGGCTCAGAGATCGCGATCGGTATTGCCCGGGCAAAATTTGAAAAGAAGATCAACATCTCATTCGACTTGACCCAGGACACGATGGAAATGATGCAGATCGCGCAGAAGACCAGAAATTCGGGGATAATTTCGCTTGGCAGTTCTAACAGTCAAAAGATGGTTAACGTCGCGGAGATCTCGTCGTACATTACGCGAACTAACGTTCGCGGACATAAATACGCGATCTCGATCGCGACCGATTCGGCCCCACTCGACATTCGAACGCCATCGTACAGCGGCAATCACACATCACAATTCGGCAAACTTCTCCGAGGTGCTACCACGGCCTATGTCCCGTGCGATCCGTCGATCGCTCTGCCGATGATCATCACCGCGTTGTCACAGACCGCCGCCAAGTTCATGAAGGGCCGTAAGCGTCCAAGCTTCAGCTTCGCCGGCCGCGAACTTGTGATCGATGTTCCTTAAATTGCTATGAGTGAATCAGAGAATTTACCAATGAATTTCGGCGGTATCGACGACGAGCGTTACTCGAACTTCGATACCGCCGAAGTTCTTATTTTGCCCGTTTCTTACGAAGGTACTGTCTCATACGGCACGGGAACAGGCGCAGGTGCGATGGCGATCGTCGACGCTTCGCGCAATATGGAATTGTACGAGGAAGAGACAGACTCTGAAGTTTACAAGATCGGAATTCACACGCTGCCCGAGTTTACGCCTCGCGAAACGCCCGAGTTGATGATGTCCGAGCTGTATTTATATACAAAAGAACTTCTCGAACTCGACAAGTTCATTTGCATGCTTGGCGGCGAGCATTCAGTATCCGCCCCGATAATTAAGGCCCATAACGAGAAATACGATGACTTGAGCGTTCTCCAGATCGATGCTCATGCCGATCTTCGCGACACATACGACGGTACGCCGCATTCACATGCCTCAATTATGGCCAGGGTTGTAAAAGATCTTCGGATCCCGTCCGTTCAAGTCGGCATTCGATCGATCTCAGGTGACGAGGCCCGCTCGCTGCGGGATGGCTTGCCGACAAAAATTTTCTGGGCTCGTGACATTGCGGGGAAAACCGATTGGATCGACGAAGCAGTCGACAGCCTTACTGAAAACGTTTATCTGACGATCGATATCGATGGTCTAGACCCAAGCATCGTTCCTACGACCGGAACTCCGGAACCCGGCGGACTAGGTTGGTACGAAACATTAACTCTGATACGTAAACTCGCTGAAAAGAAACGAGTTGTGGGAATGGACTTGGTCGAATATTCGTACTTCGAAAACTACGATTCTCCGGCGTTTCTATGTTCAAAACTCGCGTACAAATCCCTAGCGTATATATTCAATGGCAAGACGCCCAAAGTCATGACGGCTGTCTAGTTTCGTGCAATATTTATCGAACTTTAGGCCGCTCTTTGTCGTAAAATAACTATTATTCGCAAGGCTCGATCTCGGATCTTGCAAGATCATCTTAATTACAGTTTTTTTGGAGAGATTTTGATGTTCAATAGAAAATTTCTAGCACTTGCTTTCATAGCGGGTTCCGCATTGATCACGTCGTGTAAGACAAACCTTTTGGGCGGTGAGGCTCCGGTCAACCCACAACCGGCGGCACCTGCCGAACCTGTTGTCGTGAACGGTATTCGTACCTCTTATGCCGACGTCGTCGAAAGGACCTCACCGGCGGTGGTCCGAATCGAGGCCGAACATAAAGAAAAGGCCCCTAAACAGCAGCTGGTTATTCCGAATAGTCCGTTTGGCGACGATTTCTTTAAGCAATTTCCGCAACAGCAGCCACAGCAGAATCAACGCCCCCAGGTTGAACGCGGGCTCGGCTCCGGAGTTATTGTCAGCGCTGACGGGACGATCTTGACCAACAACCATGTGGTCGAAGGTGCGGAAAAGATAACGGTTCTGATGGCCGATAATAAATCGTTCGAAGCCAAGATCGTCGGCACCGACGCCCCGAGCGACCTCGCGGTACTGAAGATCGAAGGCGAGAACCTCCCGTTTTTGACGCTCGGAAATTCGGATAGTATTCGCGTTGGGGACATCGTTCTGGCGATCGGAAATCCGCTGGGTATAGGGCAGACCGTGACAGCTGGAATCATCTCGGCGAAAGGCCGCCGGACTGGACTTAGTGACGGCAGCTACGAGGATTTTTTGCAAACTGACGCGCCGATCAACCGCGGAAATTCGGGCGGAGCTCTTGTTAACCTAAACAGTGAACTTATCGGGATCAACTCTCAGATCCTTTCGCCCGGCGGCGCCAGCGGCGGCAATATCGGAATCGGATTCTCGATCCCGTCAAATATGGCGAAGTCCGTGATGGAACAGCTTATTAAGGACGGAAGGGTACGTCGCGGGATGCTGGGAATAAATATTCAAAACATCACCGACGAGATATCAAAAGCCCTTGAGCTTACTGAGAAAACCGGCGTCCTTGTCAGCAACGTGAAGGCGGGGAGTGCCGCCGATAAGGCCGGAATTAAGCGTAACGATATTATAACCGCGATCAACGGCGAAAAGATCGAAGACAGCAACGTCCTACGGAACAAAGTCGCCGGTACGCTTCCAGGGTCAGAGATCAAGATCACCGTGCAACGCGACGGAAAGGCATTGGACTTTGCTGCAACTCTTGATGAATTTGACAACAAATCAGATAAGACCGGCGGAACGGAAAAAGGAACAGATGAAAACGCTCCGGGCGCGAAGGATCAGGGAGGCAAGCTCGGTTTGAGCCTCCAGCCCGTGACGCCGCAGGTCGCGAAACAGCTCGGCCTCGAATCCGATTCCGAGGGTCTGGTTGTCACCGAGATCGATCCAAGCGGTGCCTCAGCAGAAGCCGGGATCGCTCGCGGAGATGTCATTCTCGAAATCAATCGCAAACCGGTTAACTCTGTCGCTGATGTTAAATCCGTACTGGATGCTGGCGGCAATCGGCCGCTGCTCCTGCTTATTTCGCGTCGGGGACAAACGATCTATCTGACTGTAAAGCCTGATTAGAAAACAATTAGCTATAGTTGAGGTTCCAACATTAGTAGGCGCGACACGTAAAAAGTATCGCCTTCGTTGGAACCTCGGATCGTCATTGTATTCCGCCGATTTCTCTGTTATAAACTTCCCGTATGTGGAACAAGCTATTTCTCGCCCTTTTGTGCCTGTCAGTGGCCGTAATGGCCTTTTTTTCCTACTATTCCTCGAGTTGGCTGAATAGCGTCGGGCGTCCGGCAGATGCTATCGCGGGATACGAATACCACTCTGGCCTGGCGTGTACGGCTCTTGTAATTTCAGGCATATTGTTGTGGGCGTTGGCGAACGGGGTTCTGTGGGCCACCCAACGAGCATGGGCGATCTGGGCGACCTTTGGTTATGTTGCCGTCTTTCTGCTGATCAGATATTTTTGGCTCGGCGAAGCCTATTTTCGGTTCAACACTGAGAATGGACTGGCGAACAGCAACTACTCATTTGGCCCGGTTTTTGGTGTGATATTGATAATTATCAGTGCTTTGATCGTATTTGCTAATCAGTTCCTGTCCGTCAGGCTCTATCAAAAGATGTATCCCTCCTTCAATTCCGGCAACGCTGATCCGGAACGACCGCACGAAGATCCGCCGACAAACGCGGAATAAGAGATCTCGCCATCACATGTATTCGCTCTCGGCCAGTTTGGTGAAGTGATACCCATATTGAGCGACGGATCGTCCGGCGAACAAAAGTGTTGTCTATTCCCTTTCCGCTCTGTAAAATACAGTTAGTTGCATTCGCGGCTGTTTCGATTCAACTTCCTATTCCTCGGCCCGATTCAGATGTCTCGCACCCTTATTTTCCATTCATTTTCGTCCGAAAAGCCACGCTTCGAGTTTCGCTCGCTATTGATCTCGATCGCCCTGGTCGCGTCGCTATGCGCTCTTGAATCTTTGTATTTCAATAACGGACTTGTGAGATCTGCCCAAGACGCTTTTTTTCAGTCCACGGATGGATTCGCGGTGTTTTTCGCATATCTGTACCTCGTCTTGAGTTTGTTTATCCTGTGGTCACTGATCTACCTGATTCTGTGTTCGAGGCCGATGGTGAAGATCGTCGCGACATTGATCCTGGTCTTCGCGGTGTTTGTGGAATTCAGCTATTTGAGGGCTGTTGGTCGATTCACAATTCCGTTCGATATAACGATCGCGATGACCGCAACATCCGAACAGAAAGCCGACTCGTTGTTAGCGTTTTCGAGTTTTGCGTGGGTACCTTTCATTGTGCTCTTGATCGCATGCTCTTTTCTTCCTCAGAGGGTTCGCAGTGTCCATAGCTTTCGTCCGATGGGTATATGGGTGGCTTTTGCGATGATCTATTATGTCCAGCTCAGTTTCTTTGCTCCGCTTTTGTCGGGACAAAGATTGGTCAGTAGCTCATTCGACGCTTTCGCCCAAATCTCGGCTGATTATTTTCTTACCAAGCCGATGGAATTGATGTCTCCGCCAGTCCGTATCAAGGTACTGCCGGCGGTGGAACCGAAGGAATTACCCACAAATAACGTCGTGGTTATCTTTGATGAGTCGATACGCGGCGATCATTTGAGCATTAATGGTTACAAACGCCAAACAACGCCATTTCTGGAGCAATTGGAAAAGCAGAATTTGCTTACAAATTGGGGCGTCGCCGTCTCGTCATCTACGGCAAGCCATCCGAGCTACGATGCATTCATAACGGGGGCAACTCCGGATTTGCTCGCCGTAAGACCGCAAACTGAGATCAACCAAATGCCGACGATCTTTCAATATGCAAAAGCTATGAATTACAAGACGCATTTGCTTGACGGTCAGATGAAGTATTACTGGGGCGGAATTAAGGATGATGAAAACTACGTTGATTCCCTTGTGACATTGAACGACATTGATCCCGGACGTATCGAGGACTATGAGCGGCGCGGCGAAATCAAGTTGTCGGAAGATGATCGTGACGGCATGAAACAGTGGGAGATCGACGCCAAACTCGCGAAAATAGTACAAGAGATCTTCGCGGGCTCAACGGGAAATTTTATTTTCGTCTACAAACGCGGAGTACATTTCCCGTACGAAAAGAACTTTCCCAAAGGCGAAATGCGATGGGCCCCGATCTATTACTTCAAAAATCAGTGGGAAGTACCGCCGGCCGATGCTCACGACGCCATCGTGAATTCATACGACAATTCCATTGCTTATAATCTCGATGACTTTTTTGAGATCCTTCTCCAGGGTCAGCAGACGCTGCCAAACAAAACAACCATCATTTACACGTCCGATCACGGCGAATCGTTCTATGCAGGCGGGAAAGCCGGACACGGCGGCGACACAAAAGAGGAAGCTCTGGTGCCACTATTCATACTTGGTCTCGACCGCGATTCGGTCGATGCAAAATTCCCTGCGTCTCATTCAAACATTTTCACTACCCTGCTCGATCTGGTCGGATACCCAAATGAATATCGAGGGTATCCATACGCAGTTTCACTTCTAAAGGCCAAAAGAAATGACGCACGGCCGCGATCATTTAATTTGGCGGACGGCAAACGAATAGCGTTTGACTAATTTCACTTGTCGATCATAGAAAAAGGGCTCTGCCATCGCGGCAAAGCCCTCTTCGTTAATGGTCGGGACGACAAGATTTGAACTTGCGACCTCTCGCACCCCAAGCGATTTAGGTAGGTTTGTATAATTTGTCAAAAGTGCTCAAAAGCTCTTAGAATCAGCAACTTACAGCCATCTCGATTCAACACTAATCAGCCATGATCAGGAACGCTGCAACCAACCTGCAACCAAGTCAACTAACCGTATCAGAGTTTCGATCGCATGCAATCTAGGCAAAAAAAACAAAAATGCCGCCTTGTTTCCCACGCAGAATAATAACATATTCTAGCAGCTGCCATCCGCTATTTTTTTTATTGGAGCGATTTACACTGGCGAGGCTTGATAGGACTTTTCCCCGAGCGGCTTCGATAAGGTTCTGTAACGCTAATCGGATCCGTTCTGAGCGGTAATGATGCTGCTCTCGTTGATAACGTTTGGGTATTGACCTATTCTGAAATTGGTGTCGTTATGGCTTGTTGTGAAGAAGATTGTGCGATAGAGGCTTTGCGGGAGAGGCAGAGTTCTACGTTGAAGATCGAGCTTTGTATAAACGTCGAGATGTTTGTGGC
>CAZVDM010000046.1:17907-21466 GCA_964625555.1 uncultured Chloracidobacterium sp. | reverse complement strand
CCTTCGTCGTCCATGATGCCGATGTCGCCGGTGTGAAACCAACCGCTGCGAAAGGCTTCGGCGGTCGCTTCGGGGCGTTTGTAATAGCCTTTCATCACGTTTGTGCCGCGGATGACGACCTCGCCGCGGTCGCCACGTGGAACTTCGTTGTCGTCGTCGTCAAAACACCTGACATCGACGCCGAAGATCGCCTGGCCGACCGTTCCGGCCTTTGACGGGCGTTCGAAATGGTTGAATGTCGCGAGCGGCGACGTCTCGCTGAGGCCGTAGCCTTCCATTACGCGCAACCCGAACTTGTCCTGAAAGTCGCGCATCACTTCCACGGGCATCGGGGCTCCGCCTGATGTGCAGACCTTCATATTCTCTTTCACACCGCTGATGTCGTAGCCCGTTTCTTCGGCGTATTTGAGCAGGGCCCAATACATTGTCGGTACGCCGACCCAGAAATTCACCTTTTCTTCGACCATCGTGTCGAGCGTCAGTTTCGGCTCGAACCGCGGCAGCAGCACGACCTTGTGGCCGGCGTACATCTGCGTGTTCATCTGAACCGTCTGGCCCGTCGTGTGGAACAAAGGCAGAGTGATCAGGCACGTTTTCTGCACGCCGTCGGTAAAATCAAGCACCGGCAGATGGATAAGGAACGTTGTGGTGACGTTGCTGTAAAGATTGAGGTGCGTCAGTTCCGCTCCCTTTGGTTGGCCGGTCGTTCCGGAGGTGTAGAGGATCGCGCAGGTGTCGTTCGGGCTCGTCGGATAGATCTCGAACTCTTCGGACTTGTCGAACGTGATCTGGGTCAGCGTTTTATGCTCCTCGATCGGCGACGGCGCGATCATATCTGCCGTCATGATGATCAGATGTTCGCAACTATCGACAGCGTCGAACGCCGCTTTGGTCGAGATGAGCATCGGCAGTTCGGGCGTACCTTCGAAAACGAACACGGCTTTGGCGTCGGAATCGCGGAGATGGTATTCGATCTCCGCCGCCTTGAACAAAACACACAGCGGCACGACCGCCGCACCGGCCTTCATTATTCCGTAATAAACCACAGGGAAATATGGGATGTTTATGCAATTGAGCGCGACCTTGTCGCCATGGCCGATGCCCATTTCGGTGAGGGCGTTTGCGACGCGGTTAGACAATTTGTCGAGTTCGCCGTAGGTGATCCGTACGTTGTCCCAAACGATCGCTTCGTTGTCAGGCGACAGCTTGGCGTTGTGCGTAATGATAGACGCGAGATTGAGAGTCGTGGCGCTAAATTCCATAACTTTTCGTGCAGCGGAGACAGACTGTCTTGATTTGATTCTCGGAACTTTTGAATTATACAACACTTTTGCGAGAAAAAGTGATGCTCGCCGAGGAAGAAATGGCCTGATCGATCTGTTGTATCGAGTGAACCTTGAATCGCTCGTCTTGCTCGGGAAAATCATTTCTATAATGCCCGCCGCGAGACTCTTCGCGCCAGAGGGCACCGGCGGCGACAAGTTTGGCGAGCGTGACAAAGTTACGCGAGGACGTGCTTAGATTGCCGACGGCTATCTGGTCGAATTCTTTTATCGCCCGAGTAAGAGAATCTTTGTCCCGAAGAATGCCGACGCGCTCCCACATTATTCGTTTGACGCGCTTGCGGACGGCAGTCGAAAGAATGGTTCCGAGTTCCGGGTTCCGCGTTCCGAGTTCTTCGGTTTCCAACTTGGAACCTGGAACCTGGAACTTGGAAATATCTTCGGCGGCCGCCGCTCCGGCTCTTGCACCGAAAACTAAGCCTTCAAGTAGAGAATTCGACGCCAACCGATTTGCACCGTGAACTCCGGTGCACGTTACTTCACCGGCCGCATACAGTCCGGGAAGCGTGCTGCGGCCCCAAAGATCAGTGCGGATGCCGCCCATGCAGTAGTGCGAGGCGGGCGAGACCGGCAGCGGGTCGGTAGCGATGTTGAGGCCGTACATCTTGCATGTGTCGTATATCTTCGGGAAGCGGTGTTTTAGAAATTCCTCGGTCATCGACGACATATCGAGGAAAACAGTTCGCGTTCCGGTGCGGCGCATTTCGGCGACGATCGAACGGGCAACGATGTCGCGCGGGGCGAGTTCGGCGCGTTCGTCGTAGTTCGGCATAAAGCGTTCGCCGTATTTGTTTTTGAGTATGCCGCCCTCGCCGCGCATGGCTTCGGAGAGCAGAAATCGCGGTGCACCTTCGAGATTAAGCGCCGTTGGGTGAAATTGGATAAACTCCATATCAGCCATCTCGGCTCCAGCAAAATACGCCATTGCCATGCCGTCACCGGTCGCGACAGGCGGGTTCGTCGTATGCTGATAAAGCTGTCCGGCTCCGCCCGTGCACATGATCACCGCCTTTGCGTAGATCTCTCGCGGGGCACGGAGCACAGGATCCAGAAACCGTACACCGACGCATCGTCCTTCGCGAACGATCAGGCTTTCTGTATTGGCAAACGGCGTCAGGTTGATCGTCTTTTCAACCCTGGCACGGGCGATAAGGGAGCGCACAAATTCGGCTCCGGTCGAGTCGCCATGAGCGTGGATAATACGTCGGCGGGAATGTGCGGCTTCCTGAGTGAAGACAAGTTTACCGCCCTCCTTATCAAATTCGCCGCCCCAATCGATGAGCTGTTTTATGTATTTTGTGCCCTCGGAAACGAGCGTCTCAACGGCCTGTTCGTCGCAAAGTCCTGCTCCTGCAATGAGCGTGTCGCCCTCGTGCAGTTCGGCATTGTCATCGTCCGACAAAACCACAGCCACGCCGCCCTGTGCATACTCAGTGTTAGATTCGCTCGCCTTGTCCTTTGTCAGCACGGTCACGTTCGCTCCGCCCGAAGCCAGCTCGATCGAAGCCCGCAAGCCCGCAACGCCGCTGCCGATAACGATAAAATCTGTTTCGAGAGACATTAAGTGAAAATGTAACAAATTTCCCGAGACTGAACCACTTTCAAGAAAGGAAGAGGAGTTAGCCACGAATTACACGAATGACACGAATAAAATCTGATTTCCAATTCGTGGCATTCGTGTAATTCGTGGCAACAATTCTTAGAAAAAAAGCCTGCCCATCGAAATGAGCAGGCTTTTTTGCCTAGATCAAAGCTTCCGTTTAGGGAATCTTCAATTCTTGTCCCGGATAGATCTTGTCCGGGTGATGAAGGATGTCGCGGTTGGCGTCCCAGATGGCTTTCCAAGGGATGCCGTATTTGCCGCCGATCTTGCTCAAGCTGTCGCCCGAGACAACGGTATAGGTATTCGCTCCGCCGCCGGCGTCGCCGCCGCCGGTCGAGATGTTGAGGATCAGATCGCCGCCTGAGAAATCCGGGTCGATCGCCTCGTACTGTGCCCAGAGAGCAGCTTTTGCAGCTTCGTCAGGGGCGTTTCCGGTGATGTGGAGAACTCCGTCGCCTTCGCTCAACTCATAGGTTGTGCCGTTGGCGTTCGCGAGTTCAAGAAGAGACTGATATTTTTCTTGTACTGACATAATTCCTCCTGTGTCGGCCTATTTGTTGAGGTTGTTGATAACCTTTTTCGGTTTCGATTCGTTGGCGACCATCATGACTTC
>CAZVDM010000046.1:4290-17807 GCA_964625555.1 uncultured Chloracidobacterium sp. | reverse complement strand
AAAGTTAGAACTGTAAAATACTTAACTTTCATTTTTCCTCCCGAAAAACTCTGTTTATTAAATTTCGAACTATAATCGCCAAATTTCGTGAGAAGATCCGCGATCTTGTTAAACAAATTCCGAAGAGATCTTTCTCTTAGAACACCAGTTGTTTAGTAACTCAAGTGTGATTGAAATTTGCGATAAGCGCAAGAGAAAAAGCCGCGTGTCAGGAAAAAATTTCTTCCTTGATGTTGCGGGCTACGTCGTATGAGGTATAGTCGGCACGAACGATGAAATGCCAGTCGGCGAGGCAGTATATTTTCTGTCTTTCTTCAAACAATCTAATGGCGTTTTGCTTATTTCGAGCCAATGGCCGATCCTTTCGCGAAAATGCGATATTCAGCCAGCAATGCTCAAACGTAGCTTCGAGCCAGACGCTCGTAAAACCATGCGATCTC
The DNA here is from genome assembly GCA_964625555.1 of uncultured Chloracidobacterium sp. Classification (GTDB taxonomy): domain Bacteria; phylum Acidobacteriota; class Blastocatellia; order Pyrinomonadales; family Pyrinomonadaceae; genus OLB17. Next base: position 17,367 of record CAZVDM010000046.1, on the reverse strand, counting down.
AACAGTTCGCGGTTTCGCTCCATTGTCCAGGTGCCGCCGCCGAGCGATAGAATGCGTGCGTCTGACGATTCAATGACCCTTTCCAAACTCGCGGTTTCTATATTGCGATAAGCGGCCTCGCCGACCGAATCAATTATTGCTGCGATCGAACGTCCCTCGGATTGCTCGATCATGTGATCGAGATCGACGCGCTTGCATTTGAGCATATGCGCAAGATGCCGCGAGACGCTCGATTTGCCGACGCCCATAAATCCGGTCACTGCGATCTTGATGTCCTTATTCATGTCAGAACCGCCTCGCGTCAGCGGTCGGCTAAAATTTTCATTTCTGATCCCAGTCCACGCCACCCGCAAACGCAGGTGGATCTGACTTTACGACAACAGCCAGTGTTTCGAAAAAACCGGGAAAAGATATGTCCACACTTTCCGCTCCGCGGATCTCCGTCTCGCCCTCAGCAAATAGTGCCGCCACCGCGAAGGCCATCGCGATCCGATGATCTCCGAAAGAATCGACGACGGTTCCCTTCAACCGAGACCGCGAGACTCGAAAGCCGTCATCGAATTCTTCCACATCTGCGCCCATACGTCGGAGATTCCCGACGATCGAAGCGATGCGGTCCGATTCTTTCACGCGGAGCTCACCCGCATCGCGGATCTCAAGTCCACCCTCGAGCTGCGTTCCCAGGACTGCAAGGATCGGTAGCTCGTCGATCAGATTTGCGATGACATCTCCATGCAGTTCGTTTCTACTGCCGCCAAGCCGGATCCGTTCTCCGGATCGAACGATCATATCACCGACCGGTTCGTTGCAAACGGTCCGTTCGTTTTCGACGTTGATCTCCGAGCCAAATTGCAGCAGTACGTCGAGGACCGCTTTTCGCGTGGGATTGAGCCCGACATTTGACAGCCTGAGTTCGGATCCCGGTAAACACGCCGCGGCGACCAAAAAGAAAGCCGCGGAGGAAATATCAGCAGGGATCGAAAGGTCTTTAGCTGTCAATCGAGAATGGCCGTCAACCGAAATGCGTTTACCATCAGCAGCGATCTCTTCCTGTACTTCGACGCCGAACCAACGCAACATCCGTTCAGTGTGATCGCGAGTTTCAACCGGTTCGACGACCGTCGTTTTTCCGCCGGCATGCAGGCCGGCGAGCAGTATGCACGATTTGACCTGCGCCGATGCGACATTCAGTTCGTGCTGGCGGCCGATCATCGTTCCGCCGCCGAATATTCTGATCGGAACGCGATAATCTTCCGCCTCGATCTTTGCTCCCATTTGTATCAGCGGATCGATAATGCGTTTCATCGGCCGCTGTGCCAGTGATTCGTCGCCGGTCAGTGCGGAATTGAACGATTGCCCCGCGAGTATTCCGCTCAACAGACGTATTGTCGTGCCGCTGTTGCCGCAATCGATTGGTCCCGAAGGCGGCGTCAGTCCCCTTTTCCCGACGCCGTTTATGATGATCGTCGTTCCGTTTCGCTCGACGCTGACGCCGAGCGACTCGAGAACATCTAGAGTCGTGTGGCAATCCACGGCCAGCGAAAAATTCTCGATCCGTGTTTCGCCTTCGGCAATGGCGGCAAACATCGCGGCACGGTGCGAGATCGATTTGTCGCCCGGGAGATCCATATTTCCGCGAATTGAATTTGCCGGTCTCAGCCTCATATCATCAATCTTAGAACGAATGTTATCTGTTTGTCTTGACAGTAAAGTGCGTTAACCGATAACTTAAAACTCATATATTGTGGCTGAGATACAGGAAATAACACTGCCGAGCCGGATCGAATCTGTTGAAGAGGCAGCGATCAAAGCTGACGAATTTGCGAAGAGCCGCGGTTTTGGCGAAGAATTTGTCTTTGCCATCGACCTTGCGATACGCGAATCCGTCGCAAATGCCGTCAAGCACGGGAATAAATTTGACGAAACTAAGGCGGTCGAAGTCACGTTTGCGGATGTGCCGGACGGATTTGAAGTCACGGTACGCGATCACGGCCCGGGATTCGCGGTTGACGAGATTCCTGATCCGACAAACCCCGAAAACCTGCTCAAGGCCAATGGCCGCGGCATCCTTTTTATGAATTCGTTCATGGATAATATTCACTGGTCAAACCATCCGGAAGGCGGAATGGTGGTGAAAATGTTGAAGCGAAGGTAACGATCAAGGAAAAGTTGAAGCGTGAAAAAGAGAAAAAGTAAGTACGAATTCTCGCGATGCGCCCTTTTGTATGTTTTAGCCTTTTCACTTTGACACTTTTTGGTCTAAAATCTGCTATCGCAAGTAATATTCAATTAGGAGAAATAAATGTCAGATATCACAATTACCGAACGCCAGGCCGGCGACGTCACGATACTTGATCTTGACGGAAAAGTTACCATTGGCGAAGGCAGCGTTGCTCTTCGTACGACTATCCGCCGCTTGCTAGGCGAAGGCAAAAACAAGATGCTCTTGAATCTGGCCGGCGTCGGTTATATCGATTCGAGCGGTATCGGCGAACTTGTTTCGAGCTTTACTGCGGTTAATAAAGAAGGCGGCACACTCAAGCTCCTGAAGTTGACGCAAAAGATCCAGGATCTGCTTGCGATAACCAAGCTTCTCACCGTTTTCGACGTTTATGACGATGAGGGCGAGGCTCTCAGCAGCTTTAATTAGGCCGGGAGATCACGGTTCAAATACTAAGGGTAAAGGACGCGTGGAAAGTCCTTTATCCTTTGTTTCGTTAAAGACCGTATGCATCTTTTGTCCGCCCGATCTCATCTTTTTACTTTGCGGACAATTTTGTCAGAACGCTCGGTATCAGTAATGCGAAAATTCCTTTTGATCACTTTATTGGCGGTATTTGCCGTCATCGGCTCGGCACAGACGGCCTCGCCGAGCTTTGACCTATCTAATTACGGCGTGCGGATCGAGCCGGATAAGCGATTGATCGTCGTCCTGTCAGCACTCGAAATGGCTCGGACGACGAACGAATCAGGTCAAACCGTCAAGCTGATAAACACTCCGCTTTCGGCGAACGGAACGAAATTCCGCGAACGATTGCTCGCGGATACCGCCGAGCTGCCGAACGATCTTCGCCAAAAGATCACCGCGTTTCTGACTCAATACAAAAAGCAGCGGCCAAAGGCCTCGGATGCAGAGATCGTTTCACCATTCATTTCGATGGCGTATACACTCTCGCCGGCTCCCGAGCTTGCCGATCCGGTAGTGACAAGCGACCTGCCTGGCAGTTTGCTCGATGTTTTGGATTTCGCTCCGTTGGCGCGTGAATTTTACCGGCGTTCCGGGATCACCGCGAAACTCGATGAATACGTCAAAACATATCGAGCTGATGCCGACGGCGTGCTTCGCACGTCAGCCCGTGATATGGTCAGCGACCTTCTTGATTATCTGCATACGAAACCCGAGCTTTTCTACTCGGAAAAGATAAAGATCGAGACCGCAAAGAGCAATAGCAACAAGACAACGCTGCAAAAGATCGAGGTCCGTGACCATGAACGCCGCTTTGTTATTGTCCCCGAAATGCTTAGTCCGACGGGCAATGTCAATTTTCTTAACATCAAGGACGATTACTACGTCATTTTGCCGCCGGACAAGGACCTGAGTTATTCCGAGGTGCGCCGTGCCTTTTTGCAATTTGTTGTGGATCCGCTCGTGATGAAGAACTCGAAAGAGATACTCGGCATCAAGGAGGCGATCAAGGGCCTCCTCGACGAGCGGCGCAAGGTCGATCCGACCGTCACCACCGATGTGTTCCTGACCGTTTCGCGTTCGCTGATCGCCGCGATTGACGCACGGCAAGAAGAATTTCTCAAGAGCTCAATAGCAATGGACCTTGCACGGCAAAAGATCGGCGTCGTCAAAACCGACCCTGAGCGCCTTGCTATTTCATCGGAACTGAATAAATACAAGGCTTTGCTTGCTGACGAGACGGCAATGCGGCTGTCCGAAGATTACGAAAAAGGTGCGGTACTTGCGTTCTATTTTGCCGAGCAGCTAGCGGGCACCGAAGATTCGGGATTCGACATCGCTTCGTCGATGCGCGAAATGCTCGCTACATTTGACGCCCTCAAGGAGACCGGCCGGCTTGCTCAAAACGCCGAAGCTCGAAAGCGGGCCGAGGCCGCGCACGCCGCTCGAAAAGCTCATCCTGATGCTGTCACGATAAGCGAAAGCCCTGTCACGTCACGTCTGCGAGAGATCCAAAAGTCGATCGAGGCAAAGGATTTTGCAAAGGCAAACACCGACCTCAAACAGCTTTTGGCCGAAAATCCCGACGACTCGCGGATCTATTACAATCTCGGACGTGTTGCGAGTTTGTCGGCAGAAAACATTACCGATCAGGACGCGCAGGCCGCGAAATTGCTTGACGCCCAGACCTTTTATGGCAACGCTCTGAGAAAGGCCACGCCGAAGACGGATCCCGCTCTGCTCTCGCTCACTTACGTTGCTATCGCCCGGCTTTACGAGTTCTTCAACCAAAACGCGATGGCGATGCAGGCATACGATCGTGCAATACAATATGGACCCGTCAAGGACGGAGCGTATCGCGAAGCGATGGACGGCAAACAGCGGCTGCTGAAAAATCCGTAACGCCGCGGCGGCCCGATTTTTGAAAGCCGCCGCAAATCTGTTAACTTCTATTCAATGTCCAACGAGAATTTCCGAAGCGGCTATGTCGCCCTTATTGGCCGGCCGAATGCCGGAAAATCAACGCTGCTGAACCGGCTCGTCGGCGAAAAGATCGCCGCCGTTTCAAACAAACCGCAAACCACACGCCACCGCATACAGGGAATTGTCACTCGCGACGACGGGCAGATCGTCTTTGTCGATACGCCCGGCGTCCACAAACCAGGTCATTTGTTGAACCGGAGAATGATGACGAGCGTTCACGATGCGATAATGTCGGTCGACCTGCTCGTGCTAATGCGGGATGCTAGCGTTTCGACGGGAAACGGCGACCGGTTTGTTTTTGATCTGGTAAAACAGGCCGAAAAACCTGCGATCCTCGCATTCAACAAAATAGACAAGATCAAAGAAAAGGGCGGCCTGCTTCCGCTGATCGAGCTATATTCCGAGGAACACGAATTTGCCGAGATATTGCCGCTCTCGGCGCTCAAGGGCGATTCGATCGACATACTGCTCGATCTCATCATCAAGCATCTGCCCGTCGGCGAACCGATATTTGCCGAGGACGAAATGACCGACCAGTCGATGCGCTCGATCGCTGCCGAGATGGTCCGCGAAAAGATACTGGCGAGTACGGGCGAGGAAATCCCGTACGTGACCGCGGTCGTGACCGAAGTTTTTGACGAATCCGACCCCAAAACCGTCAAGATCGCTTGTGCCATCTTTGTCGAACGCGCATCGCAAAAGAAGATCGTCATCGGCAAAATGGGCTCGCGTATTAAAGATATCGGCACAAAGGCTCGGATCGATATCGAAAAACTGCTCGGCAAACACGTATATCTGAAACTCTTCGTCAAGGTAGTCGAAGACTGGCGTAATCAAGAACGCACGCTCGACGACATTGGACTCGACCGAAAGCGATAGCAACAGAGCCAATACCTCATATCAAATGTCATCCGAAATCAAACAGATCTGGTATTCGCTGGAGATAAACGCCGTAGCGAACGCAGCCGAGGCGATCGAACATGCCCTCGTCGAAATGGGCGCCCTCGGCACCGAGATCAACCACCTTCGAAAAGGCCGAAGCGAGATGGTCACGGTCAGCGGCTTTTTTGAATCGAGGCCCGATGTCGAAACTGCTTATGAGCAGCTCGATCTGATACTTCCGGTCTATGATCTCGACCGAACCGCGATCGCAGACGTCGAATCGAAAGTAGTCGAACAAACCGATTGGCTGGCCGAATGGAAAAAGCATTGGCGGCCCACCACGATCGGGCGATTTATTATCACACCGCCGTGGGAAACGCCGATCGATCCGGACAAGGTCATTATCAGCATTGAGCCAAACATGGCATTCGGTACCGGCACGCACGAAACGACGCAGCTCTGCCTGCAGGCGATCGGCAACATTTATGAGCCGGGACAGAGTGTTTTGGATGTCGGCACGGGAACGGGAATTTTGGCGATCGCAATCGCCAAATTGGCCAGATTAGCCACAGAGATCACAGAGACCGCTGAGAAAGAATCTGAAAACTCAGAATTCTCTGTGATCTCGGTGGCAAAAATTCTGGCGTGTGATACGGATTTAGATTCGGTAAAAATTGCGAGGGAAAACGCAATTCTCAATGGCGTCAGCGATATGATCGAGTTCGCTGATGGCTCGATTGACGAGAGCACGCCGAGATTTGACTTTGTCATCGCGAACCTGACGATCGACGTGATCGTGCCGATATTGGGACTCTTGATCTCAAGAACGAATAGAACTCTCCTCCTTTCCGGTATTTTGGCCGAACAACAATCCGATATCACCGAGGCTCTAACGAAATTTCAAATTTCCGACTTCCAGATCGAGCGATCCGGAGAATGGATATCGGTTCTGGTTACGATCTAGTCAGGCTTTTTGGGCGGTACGGAGATCGGAATGTCGCCGTCATCCGTGATCATGACCAGCGGTTTCCTGATCTGCGGTTTCACACGGGTGTCGGATTTGATCAAAACGGGCGGTGTCTTTGGCCAGTTCAAGATCGTTGTCGAAAACGGTTCGGTCCGTCTCAATATTGTGCCGCCGCGACCCGCCACCCAGACCTTTGCTCCGCCCCGGGACGCTGCCGCCTGCAGCAATTTGCTCGTGCCTGACGACTGCATTGCCCACGATCGTCCGCCGTCTTGGGTGATCAGCACGCTGCCGAGATCGCCGGTAGCTATCGCACTGTTTTGTCCCGTTGCCTCGACAGCAAACAGGTTGTTTCGCAATGGTGATTCTTGATCGGACCAAGTCATCCCGCCGTCGATCGTCCGCAGTATCAATCCGCCCGATCCGACGGCGAAACCATTCTTATCATCCGAAAAACTGACAGCGTAGAGGTTTTCCTTGACGTCGGTTTTGATCTTGGTCCATGTGTCGCCGCCGTCGGTTGTCAGCAGGACCGTGCCTTTGTCGCCGACGACGATCCCGCGTTTGTCATCAAAGAACTCGAGGTCCTCGAGCCAATGCCGGGTGCCCGAATCGAGCAATTCCCAATACGCCCCGCCGGTTTTCGTTCGAATGATCGTTCCGTTTGCCCCGACGGCAAAGCCCGTTTTCGCCGATACGAACGAAACGCCGGACAGATCTTCAGTAATGTTTGAGATGCCCTTGCCCCACGCGGCACCGCCGCTGTTTGTTCGGACCACGGTTCCTTTGTCGCCGACGGCCCAGCCTTTTTGTCCGTCGAAAAATGTCACGGCGTTTAGGTTTTCGCTCGTGTCGCTGTACGTCGGCAGCCACTCGCGGCCCGCGTCGTTCGTCAGCCAGATGCGGCCTTGCGAACCGACCGCGACGCCAATCTCATCATCAAGAAACGTCAAGTCATTAACGTCTTCGCGGCCGCCCTCGCTTAGACGCTGCCAGCTGTAACCGCCGTCATTGGTTCTAAGAATCAGCCCATTCTCTCCGACTGCCCAGCCGGTAAAATTGTCACCGAAATATAGCGCGACAAGCTTTGGATTGGTCCTGATGTTGAAAGGCAGCCACGTCGTGCCGCCGTCACCGGTCATCCACGCACAGCCGTTCGAATCGGTCATCGACCCGTTCTTATCATCCGAAAACGCTACCGCCATCATATCGGCACGGCTGAATAATTCGGCACGCGTCCAGGTTGCCCCCGAATCAATGCTCCGTGCGACGCAGCCGTCGTAACCCGCCACAACGATCGTCGATTGCGATAGGAACGCCGCCGACGAAACGATCACATTCCCGCAAGGCGCCGCCGGGATCCAAGATCCGCCGCCATTTACGGTTGTCAAAACCGTGCCGCTGAGGCCGACCGCAACCGCCCGCGTTGCGTCAAACGACGAGATCCTGAGCAGATCTTTGTCGCTGCCGGAAGCCTGCGCTTTCCACGTGATGCCGCCGTCCACCGTCTTGATGACACGGCCGTAGGTACCTGATGCATAGCCCGTTTTGCCGTCAGGTGCAAAATCGACGCTATAGAGATGATCGCGGGTGTCGGACGCGACCTGCTTCCAGGTCTTGCCGCCGTTTGACGTCGAGATGATCGTGCCGCGGGCACCGACGATGATCGCGTTTTCCTCGTCAATGGTCCATACGTCCGAAAATGTGACGTCCGTATCGGAAAACTGCTTTTGCCAGCGAAATCCGCCATTAGTTGTGTGAAGAATTGTGTTGTCCGAACCGACCGTAAATCCGTTAAGCTTGTCCTTTGCAAAATGAATTGCGTACAGCGGATTGCCCTGCGGCAGCGGGTTTTGCCAGGCCCACCCGAGGCTGTTTCTCTGAGAAAACACGGAGAATTGGCCGCAAAAAAGCGCAAAAAGCACAAAAACGATTTTTATAGATCCACTAAACTTCATTAACCCAACTCTTTCCTGTTTTTGAGCTTTTTGTGCCTTTTCGCGGCAATTAAATTTCCTGAACGCCAACACTGACGACTACGTCGTCGATCATCTCGCGGTCAACGCGGCCGAGTTCGGCAGTTTTTCGGGCGATGGTATCCACGGCTTCCTGCAGATCGTGTCCGTTATGGCCCTTGACCCATTTCCACGTTATTTGATGCCGTTTTGATGCATTATCGAGACGTTTCCACCAGTCGTGGTTGGTCTTTCGCTTCCAAGTGCCGCCCATTGTCTCGACGACGTATCGCGAATCGGAAAGCAGCGTCACCGAACAAGCCTCATTCAAACTCTCAAGCCCCAACGCCGCCGCCGCGATCTCGGCCTGTTGATTGGTCGCACCGCCGAGAAATTCCGCAACGCCCTTCCAAATTCCCTTAAACCCAAGCAACGCCGCAGCCGCCGCTCTCGGATTGCCACGACCATTGCCAAGGCTCGAGCCGTCGCAGACTATTGTTACTTGTTTCATAAGACTCAACGACTGAGGTCGAGGACATTATCCACATAATTATCAAACGTATCATCGTGCGAGATGACAAAAAGCTGGTCAAAATGCGTGATGCGGCTGATCTGCATTGCGAGGTTTTCGCGGCGTTCGGCGTCCATGTTGGTGGTTGGCTCGTCGAAGAACGCGATGCGAATGTCGGTCAGTTGTTTTAGCAACGCGAGCCTGACCGACAACGCCGCCGCCATCTGTTCGCCCCCCGACAGGCTCTGGAACGGCCGTTCGTAACCGTCCTCCTCAAGCATTATGGCGTAATCCTCGCCCCATTTCAGCGTGCGTTCGGCATTTCCGGTGATCTCGCGATACATCAGATTCGCTTCAAGCGAAACGTGATAGACGTAGTTGCGGGCGACGCGCGGAGCTGCCTCTTTCAAAGTGTCGCGGATAAAGGAGGTCGTCTCGGCGACGGTCTCGAGCCTTTCCTTCTCTTGAAACTCGCCCTGCATCGACTTACGGATCTCCGCGAAACGTTTGAGTTCTGCCGCAAGTTGCTCTTCGCGGCGTTTTGTTGCCTCAAACGTCGCCCGTACCTCAGCGTGGCGTTTTTCCGATTCGTGCAATGCTGAACGCTCGGTGAGGTGACGTTGGCGGTCATAAATTGCCGCATCGCTATCGGAATCATGTCCGTCGATCTGCTCGAACAATATCCGACGATCATTGACGAGCCGCTCAAGATTGCTCTCGATCTTTGTTACATTCCCGCGAAGCTCGCCCTCGCGTGCGATCTCGTTCTCGAGTATCCGCGTCCGAGATCGCGGATCACCGAGGGCACTAAGTTTGGCATCGACAGCCGACAGATCCTTTTCCAAGGCATCAAGTCCGCCGATCTGTTTCTCAAGCTCGGCGCGTTCCTGATTTAGATGCGTTCCCTCAGTTTTTAGTTCGGCTTCGCGTTTGCGAAAGCCGTCGAGTGCGGCGGCGAAACGCTCGGCCTCGCGGGCAGCTTTTAGGTCGGCAGCGACATTCGTTCGTGCTGCCTCGGCGGTCTCGATCTGAGCGGTGAGATCCGTAAATTGGCTCGATACAAAATCTTCGAGCGTTTGGCCCGGCTTCAGATTTAGACACTTTTGCGAAAGTATCGGGCAAAGGCCGTTTTGGATCTCGCTTTGGAATTTGCGGTCGCGTTCAAGGCCGGCCTTGAGTCCGGCGATCTGTTGGAGCAGTTCGGCGTCTCGTGTTTCAAAGGTCTTTGTGTCACCTGCTCCAACGGCTTTTGCCTCCGCATCTTTAAGCTGGTCGAGATTCGATTTGTAACTGACGCGAAGACGGGCGACGCGCTCGTCGAGCCCCTTGATCTGACTTTCAACCGCTTTAGCGACCGCGATTTGCTCGCGCAGCCGCGTGATCTCATCTTCGAGAGTCGTTTGTTCGGCGGCTTTTGGCCTGAGTTCGGCGATCTCTCGATGAGCGTTTTCGAGAGATAGCAGCTTTTCCTGCAGGCTCGTTTGATCGGCCCTTAGTTTTTCGAGCGCATTTTCGACCTTTTCGATCTCGTCGAGATTGGCGACATAAACGCGGCGGTGTTCGATCTCGGTTGCGAGTTTTTCTACGTCACCGGCCAGCTTTTCCGTTTGGCCTTGATAGCTTTTGTATTCCTCATCGACCAACTCGGCACGCGACAATTCACCCTCGGCACGAGCGAGGCTCTCGCGGACGCCGGCGATCGAAGCGTCGAGAAACCGTGTCGTCTCGCGCAGTTTCTCGGCAGCCTGCCGGTATTCTTCGACTTTTAGGAGACGATCGAACGCGACCTTGCGTTCCGTCGCACCCTCGAGAAAGATCGCGGTAAATGTACCCTGCGGAACACCGATCGCCTGGCGGAAAAGCGATTTGAGATCTGTGCCCGGCTCAAGGCCGAGGTGCTGCCAAAGGAAGCGGAAAACCTCCTCTTTTTTGTCGGCGATGCGGGTGTTGAGCCGCGGATCGGTGACGTGATAGCCGGCACCGGTGTCGCGGTAGACGATGTATTCGCGCTCGTCCAAACCGCTTTCGAACGTCACGCGAACGACGCCCTTTTTCTCGCCGCGTTTGATGAAATCTTCCTTTTTGTATTCGAGCAGATCGAATAGCGTCCACGCCACGGCCTCGATCAGCGTGGTCTTGCCGGCACCGTTCTCGCCGGTGATGGCAGTGGTCCCGCGTGTAAATTCGAAGGTGGCGGCGGCGTGAGATTTGATGTTCTCAAGCTCTATCCTGGAGATATGCATGGGTGCGTGTCGGAATCTGAAATTTCAGATCTCAAATTTCAAATTTGATACTTAATACTAAGATACTTTGCGGCAAAGAAAAAGATGGACGGGTTTCGGCAATTGAAATTGACCTATTCTCTCTGTCCTCTGCGAAAATCTCTGTGTACTCTGCGTTAGATCTTCGTTAGGATCTTTCCACGCAGAGGACGGAGAGAAAGACGCGGAGTTAGCTGAGGGCTATAATACGAATATGAAAATTGAACCAGGCGAATATGTGATCGTTATTCTACACACACCGCGGGAAAAGTTGTTCGGGGTGTTGGACGAGGTCAACGCGGCGGGAGTATCGCTTCGGGGAATAGATCTTGGATATTTCGAAGATTGGTGCCGGGCGATCGCGGCGGGCGAACCGCATCTGCCGATGAGTGATTATTTCCTGCCGATGTGGCGGATCGAGCGGATCACGCGGGACGAGGGAAATACCGACATGCAATCGCTGGCCGAGCAATTTGAACAACGAACCGGAAAGCCGCCGGCATTTTTCTAAACTACTGTTTTTTTATCGAGATGCTGCCGTTGTTGGTGGTGAGTCTGAGCTCCGCGTTCCCGCCGCCATTAATAGTGCCGTTTATGCTCTTGACGGGGCCGGGTGTAATGGTTTCGGTTATGGTTTTGACCGCAATGTCCGAGCTGAACATTCCAAATCCGTAGGATGCAATTACGAACGACTTTGTGTCTTGCGGCAGGTTCAATCTGATCGAACCATTAGATGTTCTAAAGCCGTAGGTGCCGCCGTTGAGCAGATCGCCGGTGTAAACGACCGATCCCGAGATCGAATTGACATCGATCTGACGATACTTGAGCCGCTCCATCGAGACTGCTCCGCCGTTGGTCTTTGCCTTCAAAATATCACCGACCTCACTGGGACCGGCTCCGAAGACGACAATATTACCTGTTGTACTTTCGAGCGTCATCGGGCCGGTCGATTCCTCGACAGTGATGTCACCCTGACCGGCAGACGCCATGATGCCGGTTGAAATGTTTCGAAGTCCCAGGTCGCCGCCGATCATGCGGATATTGACCTTTCGGACCGAATCGATCGTTGAGCTGGTTTCCTTGCCTTTGATATTCAATACCGAACCGGTAGGGGCGTCGATCTCTATCTCATTGCCCCAGATGCACTCGCCCTGCGGTGCCATTTTGCCGACGGTCGAAGCCAAAGCGTTCAGCATTACCCAAACGGGCGTGCCTGTCTTCGGGTGAGTTTCCTGCACCTTGAAACCGAATTTCGATCCGTCCTTTACATATACGCGTAGTTCGTTGCGGTTCCAGCCATTGACCTTGAGATTGCCGTTGGTGACGCAGATCGAGATGTTCACATTGGGGTCGACGGCCAACGCCTTTTCCGATGTGTAGCCGTCTTGCGACCACATATCTATCTTCGGCGCAGGCGTCGGAACGGAAACCTTGACGCCGGCCTTCGATGGCGGTTCAGGTGGCTCGGTCCGCTGAGCTGTCGCGGGCAAGGCAGAAAATACCGCTGCCGCTAACGCGAGCAAGATTGGTTGTCTTAAAAAACTTTTCATCAAATCCGGTCGATCGCCTTATTTTAGGCTCGCCACCAACTCCTCTTTCTGCGATACCGAATTGAGCAGGTCGATCTTGTTCTGATAGGACGAATATAGCACTTGTTTGGCCGAATCGTTCTTCGGATTGCGTTTTACTTCCTGACGCATTTTCTTAATAGCGTCGTCAACGAGAGCCATGTCGCGTTCGTACGCGATGCGTTCGCCGGGCCGAAGGACCGTATCTTTCTGCGTATCGACCGTTTTCGCCAGGCTCGCGATCGTTCGTACATAACTTTCTTC
>CAZVDM010000046.1:0-4190 GCA_964625555.1 uncultured Chloracidobacterium sp. | reverse complement strand
CCGGCCGCTGCTGCAAACGATGGATTTAACAAGCTAACCGAAATAAATGCCCATGCCTTAGTCCAAAAAGGCGCGTTCTCGCGTTCGGTCTCGATCTCGGCGTTGATCTTGTTCCACAAACGCTGCGTCGGGACGAGCGAGTTGAATTCACGCTCCAACGCAGGGAATACGATGGCTGATTCGTCCTCGGCGTCGGCGAGCATCATTGCACACGCATCACATGTCGCGATATGGTGCGAAACTCCAGCCGATCTGTCGTGAGCAAGCTCACCATCCATAAAGGCTTGAATAATACCGATGTCCAAACACTCTTTCTTCATATCCTGTCCTTCGCCGTTCTGCCGTAGAGCCTCGAAAATTCCTGTCTTGCCCTTGCCACGTACGTCCCGATGCTCGATTCGTTGAGATCCAAACTACCTGCGATCTCTTTGTATGAGAGGCCCTGCTGTTTGAGCAAAAGGCAGCTTCGCAGCGGTTCCTTGATCTTGTAAAGAGCACGGTAGATCTCGTTTACTCCGGAATACTCTTCGTAATCCATCTCGACCGACGCGGCTTCCAGCGAACCTGTTTCTTTGACGTAATTCTCGTCCCGCGTGTTCGCCCTAATGTTACCGCGAACCGTGTTGCGTGCAACATTTATCGCAACGCGGATCAGCCACGGGCGGAGCATTTCTTCGTCTGTGATCGAGTCGAGGTGCTTGTGCAGCCGCAGAAAGGTCTCCTGCGTTACATCTTCGGCTAGGCCGGCATCTTGCACGACGGACCGTGCCGCGCGGAAGACGGTCCTGTGATGAAGCGTAAACGCCTCTTCAAATTCGATCTTCGCAGTTGCTGCCGACGTCGCTGTTTGTTCGGACATTATGTCCACAAATATTTGGCTACTCTCGCTCATTCGTCGCACGAATCATGCTCTACACTTTAGATACACCGCAACACGCCGATTTATGACAAGAATAACCCTAAAACCTGATAATTTTCAATGAATGGACGATTTCGGCAGGAAGCGTATCCGTACCGTTTGCCGTGACAAAAATCGTGTGGCTTTCGTCCCTGTGGCTAAAGATACGCTCAAATTGCGGTTCGAGTTCTGTGTTGTTTTTTACGGGCTCGATCAAAGCGAGACGTTTCAGCGATTCGTACAGATGTGCCCGGCCAAAGCCGAATTCAGCAATGCCGCTTTCGTCTATTAACCGAAATTCGGCACGTTCGTCAGAAAAATGGGCAAGGATAGATGCGGCGAGGGCAACGCCGGCCTCAAATCGCTCTGACACAACGACATGCTTGCCGTTTTGCTCGGCCGCGAGTTTGTCGCGGAGCGATAGTCTACCGCTATCCGGCGTTTCGAGCCGACGGTCAAATACAACCGTTACCCGGCGTTCGTCCTCCGCAGCAAATTCGCGGACCGTTAGCTGATGAGTGCGGGCCGTCGCTTTCCAATCGACACGCCGAAGGTCGTCATTGGTCTGATAATCTCGAAGTGCAAGCAGGTCCTGGCCGACACCGCGTTTAGCCGAAGTTAGGCGGCCTGCCTCGAGCGGAATCTCTGCGATGCCGATATCATATGGAGAGATCCGCGGGAATACGATCAACTCGGTCTCGCGCGCCGGCAGGCGGCGTCGGTGACGAAAAAAACCAAATGGAAACCGGGTCGAAAGTTCGAAGTTCTTGATAAGAAAATGGCCTCGATTTGGAAATGTGTACTCTACCTTGTTCTCGACCGTGCCGCGTCGCGGTACGTATGCAAAATGCCCCAGAGTTCGCCTGACGACGGGCGAACGGCTCAATCGCTCGGCAATAAAACGAGGGAGAATGGCATGCAGCTCGTCGGCTGCGATCGATCGTTCGCGCTCCTTGCCGCGAACATCGGCAACTACTGAGAACGAGGGAAATAAACGCTTCCGATTGGTCAGACTCACCACAACGGGCGTCGGTTCCCCGGCGAAGATCGACTCGGGAAAACGCATTTTGACGTCCAGTTTTTGAATAGAGATGCGGCCCGCAAAAAAGCCGACGACCATCGCTGCAAGCAGAAACGAGAGCACCAGAAAGAGCAGGTTGTTACCTGTGTTCCACGCCGAAAATCCGACTACAAGGATGAGGACGATCATTACCGCACCGCCGGTCGTAAACTCGAACGGCAAGTTCATTTGCGCCGCCTCGCGGCCTGCGTTCCGGGCGAGCGGCGGCACAACAAACACAAGTATCAACAGCACAAAGACGAGCGATATCCCCGCCGCAATTCCTGCCAACTGCGCATCGCCTGTTTCGTGAGCGTACAGTGTCACAGCGGTCAACGAAAGCCCGCCCAACACAACAATTAGTCCCATTGCTGCATTTCGCAGATCGCGAAGGCTGAAGAGTTGGGTGAGGTTTTTGAGGTTCATCAGAAGAAATACCTCCCACGAAATACACCAAATACACGAAATTTACGGCCCCCTTTTTTCGAGGAATTTGTGTATTTCGCGGGCAGATCAGATCGGAACGCTGACTTTCAGCAAAATGTCTTGAAGTATCTGTTCGGCTTCGCGGGTGCCTTGGCGGAGGGCTCCGGCACGGGAATTAATAATTATTCGGTGGGCGAAGCACGGCACGACGAGCCGCTTGATGTCGTCGGCTATGCAGTAATCTCGGCCTTCGATGAGTGCGAGGGCCTGTGCCGAGCGGAACAGCGCGAGTGTGCCGCGGGGGCTGATGCCGAGTTCGAGAAGGTCCGAGCGGCGCGTGAGGTCGACGATCTGGAGTAAATAATCGAGCAGTGCATCGTCAAATCTGACTTCCGAGACCTTTGTTTGCAGTTCGATCACTTCGTCGCGGGTCATGACGGGGCGGACAAATTCGAGCGGATTGACCGTCTCGCGGTCGCGGAGCAGTTCGCGTTCGTCGTCGAGGCTCGGATAACCGATGTGCAGCCGCAGCATAAACCTGTCAAGCTGCGATTCGGGCAAAGGATATGTGCCGTGATGCTCGGACGGGTTTTGTGTTGCAATGACGATGAACGGCAGCGGCAACCGCCGCGAAACGCCCTCGACCGTGACCTGTTCCTCGGCCATAGCTTCGAGCAATGCCGACTGTGTCTTTGGCGTCGAGCGGTTGATTTCGTCTGCGAGCACGATGTTCGAAAAGATCGGCCCGGCCTTCCATTCAAAGTCGCCCGTTCGCTGATTAAAGACCGACAGCCCGATGACGTCTGACGGCAGCAGATCGGACGTGAACTGAATTCGCTGAAAGCTCAGCTCAAGAGCTCGTGCCAATGCGTTTGCGAGCGTTGTTTTGCCGATTCCCGGCACATCCTCGATAAGCAAGTGTCCCTTGGCCAGCAGAGCGATCATCGCAAATTTGACTGTCTCGGATTTGCCCTTGATGACGCGCTCCATCGCAGATTGGAGATCGGCGATCTTGCCGGTCGTATCGACACTGGTGATGACGCCTGTTTCTCCGCCGTTTGTTGTGACCCAATCTCTCATAGACAAAATGCTGCCCACTGTCCCCAACAATATTCTAACCGATTAGACACAACGGCTGCACAAAAAAGTTGCGTATTACGCGCCTCTGCGACCTCTGCGAAAATCTCTGTGAACTCTGCGTGGACCGGAATTGCAACGCAGAGACCGCCGAGATGGAACGCAGAGCACGTCGGGAGTACATTCGGACGATTGAAATTCGCGACAAAACCGACTAAAATTTTGAAACTAATTAACCGCGGTTTCGTGTTGATACGCGGACGGTATATTGTATTTATATGAAGAATTTACGACGACTTTCGCGCGACCAACGCGGATTTAACCTGATCGAATTGATGATCGTAATCGCGATCATCGGATTGCTCATTGCCGTTGGCGGCTACGGCTGGTCGGCAATGATGAAATCGGGCAACGAAACCGCCGCCGCCCAGACCATGGACAAGATCCGCATTTTTCAGGCGCAGTATGCCGCAAAGAACCGAGGCAAATTTGCTCCCAATTTTGACGAATTGATCAGAGTCGTGGGCATGGACGAGGGATTTAAGGGAGACAAGCCGGTGGTAAACGGCTATGTTTTTGAAATCAAGTCAGAGGAGCAGTCAGCCAGCAAACCTGCATTCTACTCCGTCACGGCCGATCCGCAGGTTTCCGAAGGTGTTACAGCCACGGGCAGCATTCACTATTACACCGATTCGTCGATCGGCACGATCAAGCGTACCGACGAAAATC
>CAZVDM010000045.1:4337-21553 GCA_964625555.1 uncultured Chloracidobacterium sp. | reverse complement strand
CGCTATCATACGCAGTTCGCGTTTTCGACCTATATTTATCGCATCGCGACAAATCTCGCGATCAGCGAATTAAGGCGACGCAAACGGCGAAAGCTATTGTCGTTGACGGGCCTGTTTCAGTCGGAGGACGACAGTGAGGTCGAATTTCAGCCAGCCGATACACGAGACCTGCAGGATAAAGAGTTGATCGATGGCGAACGCGACAAAACGATCGCGAAGGCGATTGCGAGTTTGCCGGAGAAGTATCGAATCCCCGTCATCTTACGCGATATCGAGGGCAAGACATATGACGAGGTCGCCGAAATAATGCAGCTCGGATTGGGAACGACGAAATCACGCATCAGCCGTGCGCGCGGGCTATTAAAAGTTAAATTGCAAGAGTTTTTGTAAGTTAAGAATGGTAAACGAATCAGAAAATAAAGAGACGAACGCGATCGCCGGTTTGCTCGGCTCACTTCCGCGTGTCGAAGCACCGAACGATTTCGATTTTCGAGTAAAGGCAAGGATCGCGGCCGGACGGCCGGCACGAGTGTCGTGGTTTCCGACCGCCGCACGGGTGGCTGTTCCGCTTGGGTTAGTGTTGTCCATCGGAGGATATTTTGGTTATCGGGCAGTTTATCAGCCGACGGCGACCGATCAGCTGTCGGTCGCGAATGTGAGTTCTAAACCGGAGCCTGCTTTGCCGGCGACAGAAGAGGTTGTTTCCACAAACGCCGCGATCGAATCGCCGGTCGACAGCGGCTCGGGAAAGTTGGCTGTCAAGCCGCCATCAGTTGATGACAAAATGGTCTCTTCGGTCAGATCGGACATCGACCCGCGGATCGATCCATTAAGCGGCGATCGCCGTACGACCGGCAACTCCCGCGGCGGTTCGTTCGATGAATCGATCAAGGAAGGCAGGACCGTTTTTCCGCGTGGATTGAATCCTCACAGTCGGGTCGTGGTAAAGCCAAAAGATTTTGATCGTCCCGGTTCGATCACCGCCAAGGATGTGTTGACGCAGTTTGGGGCCGAAGTTGTCTACTCAGGCAGCGGTTGGCGTATTGCCGCCGTAAAGGACAAAAGTGCGGCGCAGAGTGCAGGACTCAAGAGCGGCGATGTCGTCGAAGCGATAAATGATCAGACCCTCGGAGAAAAGACCGCGTTCAAAGGACAATTTTCGGGGAAGAGCCTGCGTCTCAAACGCGACGGAGCGACGGTCACGATCGATCTTAGCAAGAAACCCTAATTGTCACGCCTGGGGCTTGCCGGCGTTAGATACAATCCCACCAAATACAAAGCAAGTGCAAAGAACTGCACATACCCTGTCCCGGCCGCATAACGCGGCAGATCAAGCAGCCAGGTAAACGCCTCTTTTCCCGGATTCTCAAATATCCGCTGCAGCCAACTGCCGCTCGATGGCGCCGTAAGATTCGCCAATACAAGATATTTCACAACGAACGCCAGAGCGAACAGCGCACCTAAACTCCGCAGAAGTTTCCTGGTGTCGAACTCGGCAAACAGGTTGTTCCAAAGCGTCCAGAAGAAACAAAACCCGATCACCCAGAAAGGCAGGCCTTGTTCGGGCAGCAGCGAATTAAAGATCTGAGTTGATGCGGCGAACAATGTCAAAAGCACACCCGCATTTGCCGCATTTTGCAGCATCGATCCGTTTTCATCAAACCAACCGTCCAGCTTGACGCGCCCCGAGCGAAAATACAGGATCAACAGAACCGCCGCAAATACAAGGCAAACGAGTGCAGGTTTGAGAAAAATGAATGCGTTGTCCAAGGCCCCGAACCGAAGCCCGCCAAGCAGTGTGACTGCGAGGAATATGGCCGGGAGTATGACGTAGACGAGAACCGGTTTTTGGTCTTTGGTTTTCGGCTTTTGGGCTTTGGCCGGAAGCGGACGTACTTTGATCTCGGTCAATTGCTCGTCATCGACCAACTCGATCCGGTCATCATAGGTCGGAACATAAAGGCCTTCTTCGAATTCGTCGGAGTCCGAATCAATAACCTCTTTTTTCAAAGTATCTGGTGCCATTAATTGCTTATTATTTTCGTTCCCGAGTCAGCTTCAGCGGATTAAAATCATCAGGCGTGATCTTCAGGCCTTCTTCGAATTCGTTTTCGAGTTCGGCCGGGGTTTTGATCACCAGTGTCTCGTCGGTTGTTCGAAAGCTCGGGTTTAGAGCGATCAAACGTTCGACTGCAGCAAGCCCGAGTTTGAAGAGATCGTCGTCATTCGAAACGCGTCCCCAGCCCTGCCGGTAATAGCTGTATGCGACATAGAACTGCGTCGCGGCATCGCGTTTCTCAGGGTCGGCACGCTCAAACGCGGCACGAGCGTCGGGGAATTTGTCCTGACGGAAACTCGCAAGGCCCAGGTCGAACTCTGTTTTGTTTATCTCGTAGGTCCCGATGATCACCGAGCTTTTCGTCGTCACCTCAGCCAGCGTCTTGGGCTCTGCCCAATACAGGAACGTAATGAAAGCAGAGCCGGCAATTACGAGCGCGATGCTGAGAATATGGATATACTTTTGGTTCATTGGTATAATCGCAATGCTCAAGCAAGAATACACTTTCTCAGACGGTTTTCACTATGAAAAAGATCGCTCATTTCTTTATCGCGGCTGTTGCTTTGTTTTCGGTCGGCGGCAACGCACTTGGACAAACCGTTGCTGCCGATCTCGTCGTTACCAACGCCAACATCCGCACGATGGACGCTAAGCGGACCGTTGCCCGATCGGTCGCCGTCATAAACGGCAAGATCGTCGCCATCGGGTCGGACGCTGATACCAAATCGCTGATCGGTGCTAAGACACGTGTTTTCGACGCTGGCGGCAAGACGGTCATTCCGGGTTTTAACGATGCACACGTGCATTTTATGGAGACCGGTTCGCAGCTTTCGTCGGTCGATCTGCGTGATGCTAAGACGCCGGCCGAGTTTGCGGCGCGGATAAAGGCGTTTGCGGCAAAGTTGCCGAAAGGCCGTTGGATATTGGGCGGAAAATGGGACCACGAAAATTGGACGCCCAACGCATTGCCAACGGCTGCGTTGATCGATGCAGTAACGCCGGACAATCCCGTTTTTATCGATCGTCTCGACGGCCATATGGCGCTTGCGAACAGCCTCGCGATGAAACTCGCCGGAATTACAAAAGACACCAAAGATGTCGATGGCGGCATGATCGTTCGCGACGCTGGCGGCAATCCGACCGGCGTGTTTAAGGACGCGGCAATGAATTATTTTTACAGTGCGATCCCTGCTCCGTCGTGGGACGAGCGAATGGAATCAGCACAGGCCGCGACCGATCATGCGGCGAGCCTCGGCGTTACGAGTGTCCAGGATATGTCCGCCGGCAGCGACATCGGCATTTATCAGGAACTGCTTCGTCAGGGCAAGCTGAAGACTCGTGTTTATGGCTGTTCGACGCTTACGGATTACAAACGATGGTCAAATACGGGCGTTCGTTACGCATTTGGCAACGCAATGCTCCGTGTCGGTTGTTTGAAAGGCTACGCGGACGGCAGCCTTGGCTCCACGACGGCGTGGCTGTTCGAGCCGTACCTTGACGATCCTAAATCGACAGGCCTCGCTGGCGAAGACATTCCAAAAACGCCCGAGCTCGTCCTCGCGGCTGACAAAGCCGGTTTGCAGATAAACATCCACGCCATCGGCGACAAGGCTAACGCGACGATCTTGGACATTTACGAACAGACCGCGAAAACCAACGGCCCGCGTGACCGGCGTTTTCGAATCGAACATGCACAGCATTTGCGTCAACGAGATATCCCTCGCTTCGGCAGCCTCAAGGTCGTTGCGTCGATGCAGCCGTTTCATATAATCGACGACGGCCGTTGGGCGTGGAAGCGGCTTGACGAAAAACGTCTCAAGGGAACCTACGCATTTCGAACCCTGCTCGATACCGGTGCCGTGCTTGCATTCGGCTCGGATTCGCCGGTCGCGCCGCTCAATCCGCTGTTCGGCGTTTACGGTGCGGTCACCCGCCGCACGCTCGACGACAAGAACCCGAACGGCTGGATACCTGAACAGAAGATCTCCGTTGACGAAGCCGTCCGAGCTTTTACTTACGGCTCAGCGTACGGCGAATTTCAAGATGAGTGGAAAGGAACCCTTGAAAATGGGAAGCTCGCGGATTTTATTGTTCTGTCAGCTGACATTTTTGTTATTGATCCGACCAAGATCGGCGAAGTGAAAGTGCTGATGACAGTCGTTGACGGCAGGATAGTTTTTGAGAAATGACAGCTGGTTGTCTCAGATGATAAATGGGGTCCAGAACAACATGAAACATTTAGGTGTTTGTATGTTAGTCGTTACGGTACTATTCGTTTCGTCTACTTATAGCCAACAAGGTTTATCTTGGATAGGTTTCACGACAAAGAAGGGGGATTTTTACTTTACCGCGCCCGACAAATACGATTTTGTGAAAACTGAAGGCGGTTGGCACTTAGTCGCGACGACTGAGGATGGATTGGCAATCAGCGTGCAAAAGAGTGAACCTTCCAATCCACAAGAGTATATTAAAGGATTTGATTTTTTCGAAAAGGTGGACGAGAAGAACAAGAGGGAGTTATCTATCAACGAGTTCCTTATCAGGACAATTGAAACGCACCAAGATGATTTTCATTCTTATATCGTATATGCAGGCTCCAAGAAGGACTTTTACGTAATCTCCATCGGAGGAACTAATCGCATTGATAGTGCAATTTCTCGGATCAGAAATTCGCTCCGATTTAGTGGCATGCCCATCGTAACACCTGAATTTGCTACGAAAGTTTTTGAAAAGTCCGTAATAATGGATGCCCTCAAGTTGAGTCCGGCAGCCGAGGCGGCGCTGAAAAGAAAATGTCCGATTTCGATTCAATACAGCTATGAACCTCCCAATGCCATCGCTAAGGTTGAAAAGAGGATTGTGCACTCACGAGCATTGCTAATAATAGAGAAACCTAAAATGTCACTAAACGGGACTGCTTCCCGAACAGGGAAAGTTACATTGAAAGTTAGTTTTGGGGCAGATGGATGTGTCGCTGGAGCTTTGGTCTTAAATGGGTCATCTGAGGAATTTGTTTTGCCAGCATTGCGGGCCGCTTCCCGGATTCGATTTCTTCCCGCTGAGATTGACGGGAAATCAGTCGATTCATTTAAGACGTTTCAGTATAACTATTAATACTAGCAGTAGAATTGATAACCGTTGTTGACGGCAAGGTGGCCATTGAACTTAAGTGAGTTGTTTTGCAGCTATTTTCGCGGCGCTAGTCCTAGCGGTTTTTGCCGTCGGGCAGGGCACCGCCGATCTTATTGTGGTCAACGGCAACGTCCGAACTCTCGACAAAAAGAAACCTCTTGTACAGGCCGTCGCGTCATCGAGCGGTCGAATCATTGCAGTTGGAACCAACGCCGAGATCCGAGCCCTCACAGGGCCGAATACGGTCGTTATCGATGCAAAACAGCGGCTCGTCCTTTCCGGCTTTAACGATGCACACGTTCATTTTACTGCGATCGGAAACCGCTTTTCGAACCTCGATCTCCGAAATGCAACGAGCGCGGATGAGGTTGTCGAAAAGATCGAGTACTATTGTCGATTTCTTCCGAAAGGCCGATGGCTGATCGGTACCGGACTTGACGAGAAGCGTTGGAAATCGGCTGTGCTTCCTGCCCTTTTGCGTATCGACGACGCCAGTCCAAACAATCCGATATTACTGTATTTTGCCGATCCGAAAACGGCACTTGTTAATTCCGCCGCACTCAAAGCCGCTTCGATAGCCTCACTCGACAATGTCGTTCGGGAACCACAGTTGGCCACGGTTCGCAATGCGATCCCAAAGAACAGCGGAACGAACTTCGCCGAATTTGCCGAAACCGCGAGCAATTACGCGGCATCGCTTGGAGTGACCAGCGTGCAGGACGTTCACTCGGATAATGATCTCGCTATGTTGTCGGGCCTCGAAAATTCAGGAAAGCTGAAAACGCGGGTTTATGATTGCGTTGGATTGAGGGTCTGGGAAGACACTCGGCCCGACATAAAACGGACGACCGAAGGTCAGCGACTCGTTCGAGGCGGCTGTGTCAAATGGTATTCAGACGGATCGCCGGACGAACAGCCTGAACTCCGGAGCCGTGTGGCGGCCGCCGATAAGGCGGGAATGCAGGTACTTATTCATGCGATCGGCGAAGCGGCCAATTCGTATGCACTTGATGCATTGGAATTTGCAGCCTCTCGAAATGGTTTTCGCGACCGTCGCTCACGCATCGAACACGCCCATCGACTCAGAAGGTTGGACTTTTCACGGCTTTCAAATGCGAAAATTATTGCTTCGATGCAGCCGTTTTTGTTTTACTATGGTGGTCTTACGACCGGTGATGATTATCGTGCGATCATGAAAAGCGGTGTGAAAATCGCCTTCGGCTCCGACGCGTCGATGGTCGATCTAAACCCGTTGTTAGCGATTCACGCAGCAGTCAACGCAGGCAAACGTTCTATATCAGTCGTAGAAGCAGTCCGTGCATACACGCTCGGCTCCGCGTATGCCGAATTCCAGGAAAAGCAAAAAGGCACCATTGAGGTCGGTAAACTAGCCGATCTTATCATTTTGTCGGATGATATTTTCAAGATCGAACCGTCCGCGATCAGCAAAGTGAAAGTACTGACAACGATAGTTGACGGAGAGGTTGTTTATCGGATGAAATAAAAGCTCGAGCGCGGTCAATAAAGCACTTGCGGGCTAAAATCGTATGCGTGGCAGTTCTTACTTGCGTTTCTGCCTCTGCTATAATATCCGAAGTATCAAATTATTTGGGAGAAATATATGAGGTCAATTTTTGGTTTTGCGATCATTGTACTTACATTTACATTTTCGGCGTTCGCTCAGGAAAAAATGGGCGGTACCAAGCCGACAGACGACGACAAGACGGCGGCGATACCGACGGATTCGTATTTGAAACGCGGAGCACCGGTCGGCAGTGCGAAGAAGGTTTCGCTCGCCAAGGTCATGAAGGATCCGGCGAAATATGCGGGCAAGATGGTCCGCGTCGAAGGCGTGATCGTGCGTTCGTGCAAGACCGAAGGCTGCTGGGCCGAGCTTGCGCCGAAAGCTGACGCCAAAAGCGTTCGCGTTAAGATGAAAGATCACAAGTTCTTTATTCCACTGAAATCGGAAGGGGCCACGGCACGTGCCGAAGGTGTGTTCACCGTCAAAACGCTGACAAAAGCTGAGGTCGATCATATGATCGAAGACGACGGCGCAAAATTTCCGAACCGAAACGCCGACGGCACTGTTAGCGAGATCTCATTTGAAGCGACGGGCATCGAGCTGAAGAAAGCCGGTAAATAGTCTAAGGTGGTATAGGTGAATTTCGGCGTTTCGGTTTTTAGAACCTAATCACGAAATGACACGAATTAACGCAGAAAGGCTGCGGTCAGTGTAATCGGGAAAAGGAGACGAAGAAGATGATCTGGAAAATAGTGATGGTCGTCGGCATTTTGGGCGTACTGCTCGGCTTGGCTGTAACTGGTATTTCCGTCGCTCTACCGCTCACGAGCAGTCATACGAGTTGGGGAGAGGCGATGATCGGGATAATTCCCGGAGCTGTTGTGCTGGTAATTTCGTTCCTTATTTTCGTCCTTGGCCTGATCTTTGTGATCAAGAACCGCAAGAAAAATTAATCGGTGCAAGACCGAATGAAAAAAAGGTGCGGCTTCAATTAGAGGCCGCACCTTTTAGGTCTTGGGAACAGTCAAAGTTACTAGAACTTAAATCTCACTCCGATCTGCGCCTGACGCGGCTCACCAAATCCTGCTGAGACTGTTCCGTCAAAGTTGAAAGTCAACGGCCTCGGCAGACTTCGTTGGTTGCGGTTGTTAAAGAGATTGAACGCTTCGAAAATGCCTTCCAGCGACATCCTTTCTCCAAATTTGAATGCTTTCGAAGCCCTAACGTCCAGCGTAAAGAATTCATTTTCGAGTCGGAGTGTGTTTCGCTTTACGATATTCGGAAACGTCCCGCGGTTTGTGACTGACGTGGGCTGCGCCGAACGATACTGTACGATAGGCGAAATGTTTATATCGTACGGAAGCAGGAATGTCGCAAATGCGTTGAACCGATGACGCTGGTCGCGATCTGACCAGTTGTATTCGGCGTCCAGCGCACGCGGATCGGCGTAACGAAACGTAAACGGATCGCGCTCGTTGTCGTCATCCGATTTATCAAATGACAACAGGTAGTTCGCCTGAAACTGCCAGCGATCTGAAAAACGCTTGTTCAACGTGATCGTCATTCCGTGATACTGCGATTTGGCGGTACTCTCGGTCGAACGGATCTCGCCGACACCGGAGCCGTTCGCTCGTTCAAAAGGAGAAACGCCGCCCGGATAGAGACGTCCGTCGCCTCGATTTACAAAGCGTGTTAGACGATCTGATTTTGCAAAATTGTATGCAAATAAGATCGACGTGTTCTTATATACCTCACGCTCGACGCTTGCACTCATCTGGATCGTTCGCGGATTCTTGAAATTCCTTTCAAACACGGCAATTCCCGGATTGAACGGAGTGAATCCTGCCGTCGGAACGATCCCGGGATACGCAGGGCAGCCGCCGAGACCCGCACCTGTGCAAAGGAAATTTGCGAAGAAGATGTTGCCTGCGATAGCACCGTCCGTGTTTCGAGGCCCGGCAACGACAAGGCCCGGGATACGCGCATAGTAGATGCCGCCGCCCAGTCTGATCGCGGTCTTGCGGTCTTTGCCGGGCGACCAGGATATTGCGACACGGGGCGAATAGCCGTCGGTGAAATCAGGAATGCTGCCGTCCGACGGAAATCTGGGGTCACTCAAAAACTGGCCGTACCGTGTGGCCGTCGGAGCGTTTATCGCATCAGGCTGAAACTGCGCTTCCCAACGAAAACCGAAGTTCAATGTCAAATTCGGCCGAATCTGCCAGCTGTCTTGAACATAAAAACCCGGTTCGATGTTTGTATACGCCTGAGTTCCGGCTTCCTCAACGGTTCGGTTTCCGATCGGCGCAAATTGAAGATAAAGTGCTAATCCTGCCGCGCTCACTCCGTTAATATAGTTAGTGAAATCCGCGATCGCGGCGGCAATTGTTGGTCCCGCAAAGATATATCGTCCGCGGGCGAATCCAATGAATGTTTGCGAAACGCGGGTGCGGTTAAAGTCGCCGCCGAACTTTATTGCGTGATTGCCGCGAAGAATGGTGAAGTTGTCGGTAAACTGAAGCCGCAGGTCATCAGACGGAACCGGAAGGAAGAAAGGTCGACCAAACCGATATGAGATCGATCCGTCAAATGTTCCGATGGTTGTGTCCGGCAGGTCCGGCCCGTCGTAAAATCTGGGACGTTCTTCCTTAGCATATTGGAACCGGAATTCATTCAACAGATTTGACGAGATATTTGAAACCAACTGTCCGATAAAGGAATTGGAGTTGTTAGTTTCACGTCCGTTCGCACTAAATCCCCACGTCGGAACGTCGAACGTGCCGTTTATCTGTTCGGCACGGCTGTAGTTATGACGCATGGTCAATAGATTATTCTTGTTGATCTGAAAGTCGACTTTAGCCAACAAGACGTCCGCGTCGTTCGAGCGATCGATGACGCGTTGTTCGTTAGGCGAATTAAATCGCGTTGCGAAGAGATTCACCAGCACCGGATCGATCTGATTCGGCTTGCTGCTCTGGCCGTCGTTGCGCTCGTACGCAAAGAAAAAGAAGGCTTTGTCCTTTTTGATCGGACCGCCGATATTGCCGCCAAACTGGTAGTTGCGAAAATCTTCTGTCGGGAGGTTCGCTGCGACCGCGTCTGGGTTTTGACCCGAAAGCGACTGGTTGCGGAAGAACAGGAACGCGGCCCCTGAAAATGTGTTGTTGCCTGATTTAGTCACGGCGTTAATAAAGCCGCCTGAGCTTCGGCCGAATTCGGCAGAAGCACCGACCGGTACCACCTGAAATTCCTTGACCGACTCGAGGCTGATCGTAAACGCAGGCCGCTGGCCGCCGCGTTGTTCACCGAAAAACGGATTGTTCGCATCAGCACCGTCGATCGAGACATTGTTTTGAATACCTTTTTGGCCGTTAATTGAGATCTCGTCGCCGTCCGGGCCCTGCACGATCGAAACGCCCGGAGTGAGGAGAGCGAATCGCGAAAAATCTCGGCGATTGATAGGCAGATTTTGAACAGCGCGGTCATTTATCTGAGTGGATAGCTCGGTCCTGGCAGTTTCAATACTCTCCGACTCGGATGAAACATCCACCGAAACGGCCGCTCCGCCGACTTTCATTTCTATTCGCAAAGAAAGTGTTTGACCGACCGAGACCTGGACGTTTTCAAGCGTCGATCCCGAAAATCCCGAAGCAGTAACCGCCACTCGATAACGCCCAAGCGGCAGGAGCGGAGCGCTGAAGAATCCATCTGAATTCGAGGTCAGGCTCCTCTCGAAACCGGTGTCAACGTTCTTAACATTTATTGAGGCTCCTGTAACAACGGCTCCATTTGGATCCACAACAGTTCCCTGAATCAGACCAGTCGTCGATTGTGATTGTCCAAAGGCAGCGATACCAAGGGAAAGTACCACCAGTGACAATATGATTGGGTGGAATATCTTTTTCATAGAGATCTCCTTTTTTTACGGTATATGTTCGTCGAAAATTCTCAAACAACACTCTTCGCCGAGCGGGGATAACTAGGGTTGCGGCAAATGAGTCAACCAAAAGACCAAAAGCACAATGGTCGAATTCATGCGTTGAGAATTCTAATTGCGGATTATATTTCGATTTGCCTGAAATCGGCAAATGCAAACGCGTTAACTTACAAACTGCATCCGCACATTGGCAAGTTCGCTGAATGGCCTAGGCGCCGTCGGGGTCGAGTCCGGGCGATCGTATATTTTGCGGGGCACGAATATTTTAGTTCGACGGTCCAAAAATTTCGATCGCAAAAGGAGCGGCCGCCTAAAAGTGATCTCTTTCTAAATCCAATAATGATAAATTTTGATCATATTTTTGCGTCAGGAAAACACCTGCAAATACGTAGTGCTATTCGAGACGCATTTATCAGGTTTTTCCAATATGTTAATCTCTATAGAGACAGAAAATGAAGCCTTTCTACATTAGAGATATCAAGATCGATCCGCCGCTAATCCTTTCTCCAATGGCGGGCGTGACGGACTATACGTTTCGGCGATTGATCAAGCGTCGCGGCGGGGTCGGGCTTGTTGTGTCAGAATTTATCTCGGTCGAGGGACTGACGCGGAATAATCCTAAGTCGAAGCGGCAAATGCGTTTTGATGAAGAAGAACGTCCCTATGCCGTCCAGATCTTTGGCGGTAAGGCGGACCGAATGGCGATGGGGGCCGAGATGGCGCAGGAAGTCGGGGCGGACATTCTCGACGTAAATTGCGGCTGCCCGGCGCCAAAGGTCGTGAAGAACGGCGGTGGATCGGGGTTATTGCGCGACTTGCCGCTACTCGAGAACATTCTCAAAGAGATCAAGAAAACTATAACGATACCGCTGACGCTTAAGGTCAGAACAGGTTATTCGGAGGCTTCGATCAACGTCGTTGAGGCCGCTAAAATGGCGGAGCAGTGCGGCGTCGAGCACATTCAGGTCCATGGCCGCACGCGCGAGCAGGGTTACAAGGGCCTTGCGAATTGGGATCTGATCAGGCAGGTCAAGGAAGCTGTAAGCATCCCTGTCTCCGGCAACGGCGATATTACGACCATTGAATACGGGATGAAGAAATGGCAAGAGACCGGCACGGACGGGATACTGATCGGCCGCGGCGCTATGCAGAATCCGTGGATATTTCGTCAGTTCGCCGATGCCATCGAGGGTCGCGAACCATATCAGCCGGAACTGCAGGAGAAAAAAGACGTGCTCCTTGAGTTTTTCTCAATGTGCCGCGAAGAGATGCCCGAGATCGTCTCTCTCGGGAAAATGAAACAGCTCGCAGGTCAGTTTACAAAGGGCCTGGTTGGTGGAGCCCAATTTCGCCAAACGCTCTATCATTCACATTCGGCTGAAGAGATACTCGAAAACATCACGGAATATTTTGAGACATTATCGGATCGAGCTACCTATGGCGACGGATTTGTCGAATCGAGGTGCGACAGCGATGTGACGTTTACTTCGTGCGATAATAGGGCGCAGACAAACTTCTACGTTTCTAATGCGTCTATTACTTAGTACAGTTGCAGCAGGTGTAATTCAATGAAAATTTTCGGATCAGTCTCGATCTGCTTGTTAATTCTATTTGGAACGAGCCTGGACGCCATGGCCCAGGACCAAAAAGCAGAGGATGTTATCGCAAAGAATATGGCCGCGATCGGCACTGCCGAAGCCCGGTCGGCGATCAAGAATCAACTCGCAGTTGGTGCGAGCGAATTTAAGGCGAAATTGCCTGCTACAACCGGCGGCGGAAAGGCGATCGTCGTTTCTAACCTGGACAATTTCTATTTTCTTGTCAGCCTCAACTCGAAGGAATATCCGTTCGAAAAGATCGGCTATTTCAACGGAAAGACGACCTTGCCGTTTGTAACTGCGGGGACGCGATCGCCGCTTGGTGCTTTCATTGCCGAACACGAGAGGATACTTAGTGACGGCCTATTCAACGGGAGTATTTCGGCCCGCTGGGGCATGTTAGAAGGTGAAAAGCGCAAGGGCAAACTACGTTACGGCGGGCAAAAAAAGATCGACGGCAGGCCGGTGCAAATGCTCGAGTATTTTCCGGCAGATGGCGGATCGGTCGAATTTGTCATCAGATTGTATTTCGATAACGAGACATTCAATCACGTGAGAAGCGAGTACCGCCACGAGGTTGCCGCAAAACAGGACACGTTTGGTACGCTCGGCAGGCAAGCCGGGGCGAAACTTGTATTGACAGAAGATTTTTCTGATTTCAAAGTCACGAACGGACTCAATCTGCCGCACACTTACAAGGCTAACTTTTCCACCAGCAGCAATAGCGGATTGTATGAATATACTTGGGGACTGAGGATAACGCAGTATCTGTTCAACCAAAATCTAGCCGCCGATTTTTTTACTTTCGATATTAAATGATCAATCCAACGATGATCAGTGTAAAGGGCATCGCAATAGTATTGACTCTTCTGTTGATTCCGTTATCGGCAGAAGCGCAAAAGACTGACGAAACCGTCGGGCCTATCCGCTCGTCGGCCGCATACGCCGAGGTTTTGCTCCGAAAGACCGAGCTTCAGGCCGAACTCGAAGCGATATTGCCGGACTATACCGAGGAAAACCCAAAAGTGATAGACGGTCGATATGAGATCGGAGTTTTGACGCGTGATATTGACCGTATATACGCCGTGCGGCCAAGCGAGATCGGTAAGCTTACGCAGGCGTTGGGCAAATTGATCGTAAGGCGGGCTGCTCTCGAAACTGAGCTTCAGCGATTGCTTAGAAGCTATAATAAAGATCATCCCGACGTGAAGAGGGCTAAGCGTCGAATCGAGATATTTGATAATTCGATAAAACAGATCCTAGGTTAGAACCGAAAAACAAAAAAGGGAGATGCGAAATCAATTCGCGTCTCCCTTTTCAGTATTGTAAAGGCTGGTCAATTGCCCGGCTTTTCCTTGCGTTCGTCGGCGAAGAGGATCGGCGATACCAATGGGCGATATGTTTCACTGATCTTGATGTAAGAATCCGTGCGGAGTTCGGACATATACTTCTTTTGCCGATCTGGCAGACCCTCTTTCATCATTTCCATTCGCACGGCATTTTCGTCGAATTGTGACTCATTGCTCGCTGCGGTGCGCTCGTCGATACGCAGGATCGTCACACCGAGTGCATCGATCTCGATAGGATCCGTAAATTCGCCAACCTTGAGACCCTTGATAGCCGTAGAAAATTTCACGTCTAGCTCGTTTACAGGAATTGTGTCGGCTTTCCCTTTATTCGCTGCGGCATTTGGCCGGTCGGAGTTTTCGGCGACCAGCTTTTGAAAGTCAGCTCCTTTTCTCAGTTGGGCCACGAGCTCCTTCGCTTTTGCCCGGACCGCAGCTTCGTCGCTACCGGCGAAATTGAGGTAGATCTCGCTCAGGGTGACGGTTTCCGGCTTAGTGAATTTCTCTTTATGTTTCTCGTAGTATGCCTTCAGTTCTTTAGGGTTTTTTTCCCAATAAAGTTTCGACTGAACCTCTCGCTGCAAAACCTTGTCGCGGGTTGCCTGCTTACGCCAAATCTCACGCATCTCGACCGGATCGACATTTTGCTTACGCATCTCTTCGTACAGTTCATCGAGCGTCTTCAGGTTGTACTGCTTCATTATCTCAACAAATCTCTGATTAAGGATCGCTTCGACCTCGTCGTCGACGCCGAGCTCCTTGGCCTTTTGGATGAGCAGTTCTTCGTTGATCAGGTTTGCGATCAGCTCGCCCTGTTTGGCATCAACCGCCTTTTGGGCCTCTTCACGGTTCTCGCCGGCTTGGACCTTTCCGTCGACAATGTCCTTTGATTCACGTCGGATGCGCGACAGAGTGATCACGCCGTCATTTACTTGAGCTACGACCTCGTCAACGACCTTGGTCTCAGTTTCCTGAGCCGCCGCGGCAAGTGGAAATACGGCAAAACAAAGGCTCGCGAGCAGAGTATATCTAAAAAGTTTCATGAAGTTCTCCAAATTGGGCCAAACAAGTTTATAACTTTACCGACCGATATTTGCAAACTATGATGCAAAAAATCGACCTCGCGTTTATTGTGAGTAAATGCGGAATTTACTATGAAAGTCAGGCCCATTCGACATTTCTATATTATAGAGGGCGAAAGCGCCCAAACCGCCCCCCGAATGATAAATAAGTGCGAAGCGTGCCGACTCGTCAATTTCTTATCAGCAACGGAATGTGAACGTTGCGGTCGAAAACTGCGTGTTGTCCACGATCCGGCAAAACGGGCCGAAAGCCTTGTGTCAACGGTCACGAAGCGCGCATTGATCTGCTTTCTTGTCTTGATGATAGTGTTAGCAGGGTTCTATTTGTCATTGATCGGATCCGCGCGATCGCTGACCTACGATGACAAACAGACCTTAAAACGTGCGATAGAGAAATTGCGCGAAACGGGTTTCACCGAAGAAGTTTTTTATCTCGAGAACCTGGCTGCGTTTCGGGCCAGCGATAACTGGCTGAATGCGTCCGTCGCCAAAGAAAACGCATATGCCGCGACGAATTTCCCGTTTGAGATCATAACGTTGTATTCAGATTTTTTCGCTTATCCGGTCGATGATACCGAGAGGGCCGCGATCCTGCTGCACGAGGCAAAGCATCTGACCGGTGCCGACGAACGCGAAGCGTACGAGTTCGTTTGGAAACACCGCGCACAGCTCGGTTGGACATTTACCGAATACGCCGAATCCCCGGTTTGGCATAATATCCGCAGACAAACAAAAGACAACGCTCCTGAACTTTTCACTTGCACCGATCTCGCCTATTTCGACTGCACCGAGCCGCGGATCAGGTAGGAGTGTCATTGCCTGACGAGTTCCAAGATCTCGGCCGATCTCGATATAGGATCCTCGCCGGGTTCGATCTCTACACGTAAAATGCCGCTTGGCGAAAACGACGATCCACTATTCTCACTCAACAACTGCATCAATTTGTCGGGCGATACGTTCGCTGAATCCCCTAGCTTGATCGCGATGCCATTCGCTGCTTTATCGATCGAGACGATGTGCATCCGCTCGCCGAGCTTTCGCAGGCGTCCATAAGCAAAAAGGCTGTCGACGCTGCGCGGAATTCGGCCGTAACGATCTTCGATCTCCGCATGTATCTGCATCAGAGCATCCTCGGTCTCGGCCGAAGAAATTCGCTTGTATGTCCGCAGACGCTGGCTCGCCTCCGAAATGTAGTCCTTCGGAATCGAAACATCGACGCCAAGATTGATCGAAACGCTCGTCTCATCAGCGATCTCGTCGCCGCGGATCTCGGCGATCGTCCGCTCGAGCATCTTGGTGTACAGGTCAAAGCCAAGAGCATCGAGATGCCCGGATTGCTGGCCGCCAAGGATATTACCTGCACCGCGCAATTCCAGGTCGAGGGCCGCAAGGCGGAAACCGGCGCCGAGATCGGAGAATTCGCGGATCGCACTCAATCTTCGTCGTGCTATCGGCGTTAGTTCTAATTCACTGGCGATCAGCAGATAAGCATATGCACGGCGATTCGAACGTCCGACGCGACCTCGGAGTTGATATAGCTGCGACAGGCCGTAGTTGTCGGCCCGATTGATGATGATCGTGTTCGCACGCGGAATGTCGATGCCGTTTTCGATGATCGTCGTCGCAACGAGAATGTCGTATTTGTAATCAATGAAATCGAGCATCACCTGCTCCATTTCTTTCTCGTTCATCTGGCCGTGGCCGATAGCTACGCGAGCATTAGGAACGATCTTTTGCACCAACGCGGCGACCTGTTCGATCGTCTCGACGCGATTGTGAATGAAGAAGATCTGTCCGTTGCGCGCGAGTTCGAGTTCGATCGCAGAGCGGATAACGCCCTCGGAGAACTGCACGACTTGGGTGTTGATCGCCAAACGATCGCGCGGCGGCGTCTCGATCACCGACATGTCACGCATCCCGAGCAGCGACATATTTAGCGTTCTCGGGATCGGTGTCGCCGAAAGTGTGAGAACATCGACCTTTTTCTTAAGCTGCTTGAGTTTCTCTTTGTGTCCGACGCCAAATCGCTGCTCTTCGTCGACGACAACAAGGCCGAGTTTCAGCATTTTTACGTCGTTCGACAAGATACGGTGCGTGCCGATAACCACATCGACCTCGCCTTTGCCGGCAGCCTCAGAAACTGCTTTTTGCTCCGCCGTCGATCGAAAGCGAGACAGCAGCTCGATCTTCACTGGGAACGCCGCAAACCGCTTTTTGAACGTTTCGAAGTGCTGATACGCCAGCACTGTCGTCGGCGTAAGCACGGCCGCTTGTTTGCCGTCCATCACTGCTTTGAACGCCGCACGCATCGCAACCTCGGTCTTGCCATAGCCGACATCGCCGATGATGAGGCGGTCCATCGGCATATGCGATTCCATGTCGGATTTGACGTCCTCGATCGCCGACGCCTGATCGACGGTCAGATCGTAAGGAAATGCATCTTCGAACTCATGCTGCCAAGGCGCGTCGGGCGGAAATGCGTGGCCCCGAACGAGCTTTCGTTCGGCGTAA
This sequence comes from uncultured Chloracidobacterium sp., assembly GCA_964625555.1. GTDB lineage: Bacteria > Acidobacteriota > Blastocatellia > Pyrinomonadales > Pyrinomonadaceae > OLB17. The sequence continues at coordinate 4,363 of CAZVDM010000045.1, read as the reverse complement.
AGCTTGAGCAGTTCGTCGGCCATGTC
>CAZVDM010000045.1:0-4237 GCA_964625555.1 uncultured Chloracidobacterium sp. | reverse complement strand
GAGATGAACGCCCCGAGTTTGCTCTTCGTCCTCTGGCCTTTTGGCGTAGCAAGGCGACGTTCGGCCTGCGTGGTCTCGCCAAAGATGTCGTTCTCGGTAAAATAGGTCAGATCGAATGGCGATAACTCAAATCCGGACGAAAGATTACCGATGATGATAGATTCTGCGAGCAGCGGTGCATCATATTCGCGCAAGATCTCTTCGATACGTTCAGCCATTCCGTGGGTCTGTGGAATGATCTTGATATCCGTTTTTGTGCCCTTTAGCTTCGATGTTATTCCGTTCACAAACGCCTGAATATCGCCATGATATTTGCGAGTAGACCGCGATTGCAGATCGATCTCGGTTGATCTCTCGGCAGATGGAAACAGAAACAGCGGTTCCGAGGCAGAAACACGACCGGTAGGGAGTGTGTTCCTTTCGCTGCGACTAGGGATTCCATCGCTGACGGATGAGTCGCCGCCACCGATCTGAAACTCTTCATCGGTCGCCGCAGCCGTCCTTCCAAGCGATCTCAGCTCCAGTCGGGGCGACCTTTCAAGAAAACCGCGGAGTTCGGACGCCGTCACAAAAAGTTCTTTCGGCTCAAGACCGATATCGCCGGTTTCGCTCAACGCATCGAAATGGTTTTGCAAATGGTCGTAAAATCCTGTCAATGCGTGTTCGATCGCGGCAGGCTCGTCGATCACAAAAACACATTCCGACAAGTGATCGAAAACCGTCGAGTCCAGTGGGCGGGTGAGTGGCATCAGAAATTCCCAGCCGGAAAATGTTTCGCCCTCGTCAGCAAAATCGGTGCGGTCCTTGAGATTGCGTTTGAATCGGTCGTTGGCAAACCGTTCGCGGGCGAAGAACGCCCAGTCCTTGAAATCTTGTGGTGTTATGGCGACCTCACGCATCGGAGCGATGCCGATCTCCGTAAGTTGTCCGGTAGAAAGCTGAGTTTCGGCGTCGAACGTTCTTATCGAATCGACCGTATCGCCAAAGAACTCAACTCGCACTGGAGCATCAGCATCCGGCGACCAGACATCAATGATCCCGCCGCGAACCGAGAACTGACCTGGCCCAAACAATGGTTCCTCGCGAACATAACCGCCGGCAAACAAGGTTTCGATCAGAGTTTCGGGTGCAAAATCTTTATCACGCGTCAATTCACAACCGAGTGCGGCGATCTCGTCAGGCGTCACGGTTCGTTGTATCAACGAACGCGCCGACAGAACTATGAAATTATTTCTGCCGCGCCGCATTTGCCACAGCGCCAATGCACGTCTTTCCTGAGTTTCGGCGTGGGGCGAAACACCTGAATAGGGATCGGCCTCGAAAGACGGCAGCGTGACGATCGCAGTTTTGTCAGAACCGGGAGCGATAGCGACTGGGTTCTTTGATCCGTTGTTTAGAAAGAAGCCTAGGTCAACTTCCCATGATTCAAGCTCCGTGTTCGATTCGGTGACGACAGCGAACAACTTGCCAGTTTCAGACTGAAGGCGCGATAGAACGAACGACTTTGCCGAGATCGAAGTCAGGCCGCTGAGGCTGATCACGCGTGAGCCTTTGTCGATCTCACGCTTTAATTTGTCGAATTGCTCCGCCATTGCACGCACTAATCCGCAGAAAACGCGTACCGGGGGCGATTCGCGTTCTCGTGCGGTTCGACTATTTTGACACAGCCGTGAGCTAAGTGCGAACTAGTGAGCGGGGCCGTCTGCAGAATCGTTTCGTTCGGCGTCAATTAGGTACCCGTCATTTGTCGTAGGATCAGGAACGCTGTTGTTGTCGGATCCCGGTTTTACTATGCCGTGTTCGCGAAACTTGGAAAGAATGGCGTAATTCAGTTCGCTTTTAAGTGCTCCTGGGCGATGGAATCTAACGCGGCTCCACACTCTTAACTCAAAGTGCAGCCCGTCAGCATCGAAACTTAAGAATCCAACGCTCGAGACCGGTTCTGTCGAGACATCCGGGTTTTCATTTGCCGCCTCGATTAGCAGTTTTGTGACTAGTTCGACATTGGAATCCGTATTAACGAGTACCGGAATTCGAACGCGTATCGCGTCGTTCCTGTAACTCCAATTGATGACGTTCTCCGACACAAGCTTGCTGTTCGGAATGATTATCGTAACGTTGTCATTGGTGCGAACCCGCGTGCTGCGTGGGCCGATCGCCATTACTTCTCCGTTGACCTTGTTCGCTTCGATGCGGTCGCCGACCTGTATCGGGCGTTCGAGCAGGACGATGAGACCGCTGATGAAATTATTCGCGATATTCTGCAAACCAAAACCGATACCGATACCGACCGCACCGGCGATGACGTTTAGCGTTGTCAGATCGATGCCAACCGTCTGTAGAATAATGATGAAACCGATAAACAGTACGAGATAACGAACGATAGTACCGATCGCCTGTCGTGCTCCGCGGGCCATTGAGGTGCGGTCGAGTAACTGAGCAACTAAAAGATCTTTTAGCTTGCCTGAAAGATAGACCAATCCGACGGTAAGCAGGACCAAATACAAAATACTAAGCGGCGTTATCTTCGCATCGCCGAGTGCGAAGAGGTTGTAGTTCAGCACATCGACAATGGAATTGAAATAATTCCTCATGCTAACAGCCTACGAAATGCCCGCTTCAGAGTCTGTGCGGCAGGCAACACTTGCGTCAATGCAGATCTGGATTGCGCTCGCGTGCGATAGTTTGTTTTAATCGTAGTTTCGACATACTCCGCGTTGTGAACGGTAAATACTGCAATTATGAATATTCCAACATTTGACGAGATCGTAGAACCAAACGACCAGACTGAGGCGCGAAAGGCTTCGCTCGACGCTATGCGTGAGCTGGTCGGCAATGTATATCCGAATAAATTCGTGCGTTCAGCTGTCAGCGGGGTCGAAGACACGATCACGAATCTAAAAGCGTTCGAACCGGTCGTTGAGATCGTTAATGAGATCAAAGCAGTGGTCGCGACGCTTGCCGAACGCGAACGTCCGCCTGCAGAAGTAAAAGATGCGCTCAACGAACGGTTAAGGGCATTTGGCAATGTCCGTATCTCGGGCCGTTTAACTACGCCGCCGCGTGGGAATTTTGTGCATCTGACCGATGGCATCAACAAGTTGCAGATATATGCGAACAAAAAAGGTCCGCTTGCTCTCGTGTTGAATGATGGAGCCGATACTCTGGACGAAGGGAACGGTTGGGCGGCTTGGCAGTTGTTAGATCACGGCGATTTTGTCGGTGTCGAGGGTTACTTGTTCATCACAAATACCGGTGAACTCAGCGTTCACGTCGAAAAGCTACAGTTCCTCGCCAAAGCGATGCTGCCGATGCCTGACAAAATGCACGGGATCGCCGATCCTGAGCTGCAGAGGCGTTTTCGTTACGCTGATCTGATCGCTTCGACGCTGCAGATCGAGCACGAAGGCCTGACCACGCGCGAAGTTTTCGAGCGGCGGGCCAAGTTGATCTCCGGAATGCGCCGCTTTCTCGATGACGCGGGCTTTATCGAGGTCGAGACGCCGATGTTGACGCCGAAGGCGACCGGTGCGGCGGCTAAGCCGTTCGAGACGCATCATAACGCGCTCGACATTCCACTCTATGCACGCGTTGCGCCGGAGCTTTATCTCAAACGCCTGGTCGTCGGCGGCTTTGAAAAGGTTTACGAGCTCAACCGCAACTTCCGCAACGAAGGACTCTCCCAGCGTCACAACCCCGAATTCACCATGCTCGAGTTCTACGTCGCCTACATGGACGTGAACGGGATGATGGACTTCGCGGAGCAGATGATAAAAGACGCCGTCGCAAAGGCAAATAACGGCGATCTAGTCGTAAAGTACGGCGAGAATGAGATAGACTTCGGCAACTTCGAGCGAATAACGATGCTCGACGCGATCGCGAAATATGCTCCGGGTGTCGTGGTCGACGATCTCAATATCATAACTGCCTTTGACGAGCACGTGGAACATCATCTGATACAGCCGACATTCATAGTTGATTACCCGAAATCCATCTCGCCACTTTCTAAAGCATCGCCGCTGACTCCGAACTTCGCCGAGCGTTTTGAGTTGTTCATCAACGGAATGGAAGTCGCGAATGGTTTTTCGGAGCTCAACGACCCTAAGGAGCAGTACGAACGCTTTGTCGATCAGATGTCTGAGCGCGAACGCGGCGACGAAGAGGCGATGATCCTTGACGAAGATTACATCCGCGCCCTTTCGTACGGCATGCCGCCCGCCGCCGGCATCGGCATCGG
>CAZVDM010000044.1:0-21806 GCA_964625555.1 uncultured Chloracidobacterium sp. | reverse complement strand
TGATCCGAATTGTGAGAAATGTCACATTATTCGGCTGAGACTTAGCAGATACTCGGGCTATGTATTCAGATCTCTACATCGCACAACACTCGAACATGAGGCCCGTTCAGGAGATCGCCGAGCAGCTCGGCCTGACGCCTGACGACATGGACCTCTACGGCAGTCCGTATATCGCAAAGCTCAGGCTTAGCGTCCTCGACAAGCTCAAGGACCGCCCAAGCGCCAAATATATCGACGTTTCCGCGATCACGCCTACGCCGCTCGGCGAAGGCAAATCGACCACGCTCATCGGCCTCGGCGAAGCGATGAAACATCTAGGCAAAAAGGCGGTCGTCTCGCTGCGGCAGCCGTCGCAGGGGCCAACATTCGGTATCAAGGGCGGAGCAGCGGGCGGCGGTTACGCACAGGTCGTGCCGATGGAGACGTTCAATCTAAATCTGACGGGCGACATCCACGCCGTCACGGCGGCAAACAATCTGCTCGCTGCGATGATCGATAACAAACTGCTCCGCGGCAATCCGCTCAACATCAATCCGCACAGCATTACCTGGAAACGCGTCGTCGATACCAACGACCGCGCTCTGCGAAAAATAATCATCGGCCTCGGCGGCCGTATGGAAGGCGGAATTCCGCGTGAGACCGGTTTTGACATCACGGTCGCTTCCGAAGTGATGGCGATACTCGCGCTGACAAATTCTCTCCAGGACATGCGCAAGCGGTTCGGCCGCATCGTCGTCGGTATGACGCACGACAAAAAGCCCGTCACTGCCGAAGAGATCGGTGCCGCAGGAGCAATGACCGTGCTGATGCGCGATGCCATTCGGCCGACGATCATGCAAACCCTCGAAAATACGCCTGCGCTCGTGCACGCCGGGCCTTTTGCCAACGTCGCACACGGAAACAGCAGCATTCTCGCCGACCTGATCGGCGCGAAATGTAGCGATTATCTGTTTACCGAGTCGGGCTTTGGGGCGGATATCGGAGCTGAAAAATTCTTTAACATCAAATGCCGTTACAGCGGCCTTAAACCCGACGCCTGCGTCATCGTCGCCACGATCCGGGCGCTCAAATCGCACAGCGGCAAATACAAGATCGTCGCCGGCAAACCTCTGCCGCCCGAAATGCTCGAAAATAACGTCGCCGATGTCGAGGCCGGTGCCGCCAATCTGCGAAAACAGATCGAGAATGTAAAACTTCACGGCGTCACGCCGGTCGTTGCGATCAATGTTTTCGAGACCGACCACGCCGACGAGATCGAGGCCGTAAAACGCATTTCGATCGAGGCCGGAGCACTCGGGGCGGCGGTTTCACGGCATTTTGCTGAGGGCGGCAAGGGTGCGATCGAGCTTGCCGAAATGGTCATCGAGGCCGCCAACCGTCCCAATGAATTCAAATTCCTCTACGATCTCGACCAGCCTATCAAAGCAAAGATCGAGACCATTGCCACCAAGATCTACGGTGCCGCCGACGTTTCGTACACGTCGCAGGCGTCGAGCCAGATCGCCGATTACGAAGCAAACGGCTTTGGCAATCTACCGATCTGCATGGCAAAAACTCACCTGTCCTTAAGCCACGACCCGACGCTCAAGGGAGCTCCGACCGGTTTCACCTTTCCGGTTCGCGAAGTTCGTGCGAGCGTCGGAGCCGGCTTTATTTATCCCGTCTGCGGCGATATGCGGACAATGCCTGCTCTGCCCGAGCATCCGGCCGCCGAAAGGGTAGACATCGACGCCGAAGGCAATATTGTCGGGCTTTTCTAACTTACAGATTACGTTACGGGCGGTTATAATGATCGTTACGCGAGATCATTCGCCCGTGGACGCTATGAGGATCGGCTTATCAGTTTGTATTTCTATTCTCACACTCGCTGTTGTTGGCGGGTCGTGCGAAGGTGTATCTAATAAACCGGCCGACTCAAACAATTTGTCGACACCCCAACAGCAGCCCGAGGGCGGTCCCAAAACTTCTGTTGCCGAGACTGTTAAGATCGAATCACCGGACAAGGTAATGCTGATCGGTACGTTTTATCGGCCGGCAATGCAATCGTCTCCGGCATTATTGCTGCTGCATCAGTGGCAGAGCGACCGGCATGCATACGACGATCTTGCCAAGCGATTGCAGGCAAAGGGATTTGGTGTTCTCTCAATCGACGGTCGCGGATTCGGCGAATCTACCAAAACCACCGATGGTAAGACAGTTTCTGCGGGGCGTACCGCTAATGACGTGAAGGCAATGCTTGGTGACGTCGACGCGGCGTTCGGTTTTTTGAGCAAGCAGCAAAATGTCGATGCGGGCCGAATTGGTATCGTTGGAGCATCTTATGGCAGCAGTTTGGCATTGTTATATGCTGCTGAAAACATCAAGGTCGCCAGCGTTGCTCTTCTATCGCCCGGTCTCAATTATTTTGGAAATATGCCGACCGAACCGGCAATTACCAAGTACGGCGATCGGCCGCTCTACCTTTTGGCTGCACTAGACGATAAGGAATCAGCTGCCGCCGTCGAAAAACTCAACCCGATCTTAGGAAACAAGGTCAAGTACGAACAAACGATCCACCCCTCAGGTGGTCACGGAACGGCTTTGCTAAAGGTGGGCGCGGCCGAAGAATTAGAAGATTTTTTTACCAGACATCTGGGATTAGTTAAATAGATAAAATGTCAGAATTAAGTGACCTGTATCAGGAAGTAATTTTAGAGCACAATAAAAATCCGCGAAATTTTCGTGAGATCGAGGATGCCGATCAATATGCCGACGGTAAAAATCCGCTGTGCGGCGATGTCTTGCGCGTCTATATCAGCCTCGATGGCGACACTGTGACGGATGTCGCGTTCAAAGGATCTGGCTGCGCGATCTCAAAAGCGTCGGCGTCGATGATGACGCAGGCGGTTAAGGGAAAAACAAAGGCCGACGCAGAACACATCTTCGACGAATTTCACAAAATGGTGACCGGCGACCTTGATATCGAGACGGACGACAACGATCTCGGAAAATTAAAAATATTTGCAGGCGTCTTAGAGTTCCCGGCGCGCGTCAAATGTGCATCGCTTAGCTGGCACACGCTCATTGCGGCCTTGCGAGGCGAAGATGTCGTTTCGACCGAGTAGATATGCTAAAGGGCGTAAGTACATTTCTTTTCTTACTTTTACTAACAACCGCCGCATTTGCTTTGCCCGACACCAGTCCGTCGGCATTTGAAAAACAGGCGACCGAATTAAGAACCAAACTCAAGGGTCGCGGATTTACCGTTATCGTCGAACGCCCGTTCATCGTCATCGGCGATGAATCGGCGGATCGCGTAACGCTGTGGGCCAACGACATCATTCGCGGGACCGTAACGCGGCTCAAGCAGGACTATTTTGCCAAAGACCCGGTAAAGATCCTCGAGATCTGGCTATTCAAAGACGAAATTTCCTACCGCAAGCACGCCAAAGAATTTTTTGACGACGAGCCCGATACGCCCTACGGTTACTATTCGCCGTCGAGCAAAGCTCTCGTGATGAATATCGCGACAGGCGGCGGCACGCTTGTCCACGAGATCGTCCATCCGTTTATCGAGGCGAATTTTCCCGACGCTCCGGCCTGGTTAAACGAAGGCCTCGGTTCGCTCTACGAACAATCCGGCACCGTCGACGGCCACATCTACGGCTACACGAACTGGCGTCTGAATGGCTTGCAGAACGGCCTGCGCAAGAAGATCGTCCCGAGCTTCAAAACCCTAACATCGATGTCCGACACCGAATTCTACCGCGAAGACACCGGCACCAACTACGCTCAGGCACGATATCTCTGCTACTACCTCCAGGAAAAAGGCCTGCTCCGAAAGTTTTACAAAGATTTCGCTGCGAACCAAAAGATCGATCCGACGGGTTACAAGACACTTCAAACCGTTTTAGGCGAACGTGACATGACGGCGTTTCAACGAAAATGGGAAACGTTTGTGATGAAGCTAATCTTCTAGGAGTGCTTTCGAAACAAGTTATAAGTAAAAGGTGAAAAGTGGAAAGTTAAGAAGACTTAGTACTTATCACATTTTACTTTTCACTTATTCCGGACTGCCAGTCGGTAAAAATTGTTCCAACAGATCTTTGAATTTTACGATTTGGTCCGCGACCCATATCTCATCTGTGCCCAACTCGGGAGCCATCAGGGTCGCCACGTCGGGGGCGATTTCGACGGCAGCTCTAGCGTTTAAGAACAATGCTCGAGTGCGGCGGGCGAGCACGTCTTCGACGGTCTGTGCCATTTCGTCGCGGACGGCACGAATTATGTCGCCGCGAGTGTAGGGCAGCTCAGCGTGAAGGCATTCGGAAACCGCCGCCGCCGCCGGGCCATTAATAGACAGTTCTTCCGTCACGGAAGGACGAGATTTCAGACCTGCTGCGCCCAAGGCCTGATCGACCGCGTCTTCGGCCATGTGTCGATAAGTTGTCCATTTACCGCCGGTGATCGTTAGTAAATTCGAACCATCGATCTCGATGGTGTGGCCTCGTGACAGCGAGGCGGTATTTCGTGCGGCGCCCGATTTGACTAGCGGGCGAATACCCGTGAAAATGCTCAGAATGTCTTCGCGACTTGGTTTTTTCGTGAGATATTCACCAGCGGTATCCAAAACAAAATCGATCTCAGATTTGAGTGCTTTTGGTTCCAGATCGGCCTCAGTGGTCGGCGTGTCTGTCGTGCCGACGAGCGTGTGGCCGTGCCAGGGAATGCAGAAAAGGACGCGGCCGTCGCTGGTCTTTGGAATCATGACCGCACTGACGCATGGCAAAAAACTGCGGTCGAAAACGAGATGAATTCCCTGGCTGAGGGTGACAATAGGTTTCGACGCTTCGTCCGACATCGACCTGACAACGTCGCAAAACGCACCGGTTGCGTTTATCACTGCTTTGGCCTTGATTCTGAATTTCTCGCCGCTCAACATGTCTTCGAATTCGACGCCGTTGACCTTGCCGTCAACATTTTTCACAAGCGAAGTAACCCGCGCATAATTCAGCACGGCCGCACCATGATCGTGTGCCGTCCGCACGAGATCGATCAGCAGACGCGTGTCGTCAAACTGTCCGTCATAGTACAAAACGCCGCCGGCGAGGCCGTCTTGTTTGACGTTCGGCAAACGTTCGATGGTTTCCGCACGAGATAGAATGCGCGACTTCCCTAAACTGTATTTGCCCGACAGCAGATCATAGAACTTAAGCCCGATGCCGTAATAGAACCTTTGCCAACGGCTATTACACGGGACGATAAACTCTTGACGGCGAACAACATGCGGCGCATTGCGGAGCAAAATTCCGCGTTCCTTTAGGGCTTCGCGGACGAGAGAAATATTGCCTTGAGCGAGATATCGTACGCCGCCATGAACGAGTTTGGTCGAACGGCTCGAAGTGCCTTTGCCAAAATCGGCTTGCTCGACGAGAAGTACATCAAAACCTCGCGAAGCCGCATCGACAGCACACCCAACTCCGGTCGCACCTCCGCCGATGACGACGATGTCCCAGGGTTCGGTTCGGCTGCGGATACGGTCAATATTTGCTTTTCGATCCATTAATAGCTAGATTCTCGACGATTAGCCTGTTGCGTGCAATTGTGGTCTAATTTCGAACAGTAAATTATGAGTGAATTTCCTGAGAATGAACCGATATTCGCCCGTTATCCGTCCTATGTGATATTTGCGATCATCGTCGTTGCGGTCGTTCTGCTATTTTGGCAGGGGCGAGTCATCTGGTGCCAATCGGGCGATTATGTTCCATGGGCATGGAACATATGGTCGTCGCACAATTCACAGCACATTCTCGATCCATACACTTTCACTCACATTCTGCATGGCGTCCTCGAATTTTGGCTGATCGGGCTGGTGTTCTGGAAAATGCCGATGGCGTGGCGGCTGGTGCTTGCCGTGTTCATCGAAAGCACGTGGGAGGTCGCCGAAAATTCGAGCTATATCATCAATCGTTACCGCGAAGAGACGATATCGCTCGACTACTTCGGCGATTCGATCATCAATTCGATTGCCGATATCGTCGCATGCGCGAGCGGTTTTCTACTTGCTTATAAGCTGAGGTTTTGGCGTTCGCTGGCATTTTTTGTCGCAACCGAACTGATCCTGATCCTAACCATTCGCGACAGCTTGGTCATCAATATAATAATGCTGATATATCCGATCGAGGCGATCAAGACCTGGCAAATAGGCTAAAGAAATCTAGCCACAAAAGGCGCAAAAAACACAAAATAGATACTTCTTCTTTTTTGCGATTTTGTGCATTTTGTGGCAATTCCTTTAGCGTTCGCCGCGGGCGGCTTCGACGCTCGTTTCGAGGTCAACGGCGAGTTTGCGTGATCCCGGCTGGTCAAATGTCTCAGTCCAGCGGATCGCTTCGTCGAGGACACGCAGCTGATATTCGCGCCAATTCGGTTTGCCTGCGACGGAGCCGAGTTCGCCGTTGTAATACGCGGTGCGGGGCGGGCGAACCTTGTCGGTCATTTTCGGGTCGACTGAGAGCAGCATCGTCGGAATACCCGCTGATTCGACACAGCGTGCGATGATTCCGAGCGTTTGGTGGCAAAGCCGCGTTGCGGGCACGAACAGAGCCGCATGAATGTCGTAGCGTTCGAGCCGTTCGGCGATCGCCGGGGCGAGCTCTTTGGCAACACGTTCGGCGTTCGGGATGTGGCTGCTTATGCTCCACCAGACGTTGTTGAGGCCGCCGATGACGCCATTTTCGGCGTATTCGAGCAGGCGATCGACCGGAATTTGCGAATTGCGGTCGGCTTTTACGTCAGCCGGATCGTAGCCTTTGGCGGCGTAACGCAGGTCTTCGGCCTCGACCTCAACTGGAATTTCGCGATAGGTCAAATCACCGTCTTTTGACTCAATATCAAATGGTTCGGTGCCGTCAATATATGCACCGGCCGATGTGACAAGCGCGAGATTGAGCATCGGAAGGGCGCGCCTAACGGGCGTAAACGGTGCGTGGATATTCTCAACAAACGGATAACCGCCGAGTTCGTCATTTGCGTTCCAGGCCGCAAATCGCCGCGAAAAGGTGTCAAGTTGCTCGATCAGTTCCATAAAGTCTATACCTTAAATTCCTTTTGAAAATCGTACACGTTCGTTGAGTCGTCTTTGGCCGTATTGAATTTGCGGTTCGCGATAATAAAGAATGCGATCAATGCGGCGATCATCGCGGCCATCAACAGCCATTCAGACCATTGGTGGAGAGAATTAAATTGTATTCGCAGCGGATCGTCCACTGCGACCTCGTCGATCGGCTTGCCCATCTGCGATCGAACGGACGAGAGCCAAAACCCAATGACAAACTGCCCGACCGCACACGCGGCCGCCACCGCCAGCAGCAAGAATCGCTCGATCCACAGCCAAAGCTGGTTGACCTTCGCCGACGCGATAAGCGAAGTAACGATCAACAGGGCCGCGATCACTATTCCGCCATAATTCAATATCGACAATGTCCGATTCACGACCAGGCCGGCAAGTTCACGCTCAGGCAATACCGCAAAAGCGCTCTGTGCCACGCCGATAAAGAACACTGCCGCACCGAGCCAAACAGCAAGCAGGAGAAGTCTGATATCGGAGAAGAATTTCATACAGAGCCAAAAAACAATTATGACGCGATTCAGGCAGAAACGCGAGTGTGAACGAACGCGCCAACGCAAAGCTTCATCTCGGCACACTCCCTAACGGTCGCGTTTCTGCCCTTTTATCAACTGCATCGCCGCCAGAAACATAAACCGCGGATTCAGGATCAAATAGCGCCGCCACAGACGTTTTGGTTCCTGCGTAAGGCGAAACAGCCATTCGAGCCCGAGACGGCCGATCCATTCGGGGCATTCGCGGACGTTGCCCGCATAAAAATCGAACGAAGCTCCGACACCGAGCATTACAGATCTCAGCCGTTCGCGATGTGCAGCCATCCAATTTTCCTGCTTAGGACAGCCAAGGCCCATAAATAACAGGTCAGGAGAAGCCTCGTTTATTTCGTCGACTATCGCGGCATCTTCCTCGTCGGTCAATGGCCGAAACGGCGGCGAAAAGGCGTATACGATATTCAGGTCGGGCAATTCGCGTCCGGCACGCTCCTTAATTGCATCTACCACTTCCTGCTTTCCGCCATAAAACCCGACCGAACGGCCGTTCGCGGCAGCGTGTTCGCAGAGGGCGATCATCAGGTCGTTTGCCCGGATCCGCTGTGCCTCGGGCCGACCCTGCCGCCGCTGCATCCAGACAAGCGGCATACCATCGGTGATGATGAGGTCGGCAGCGTTCACTTTTGCTCCGAAATCAGGATCGTCATACGATTCCATGACCATGTGAACGGTCGAAAAGCACACATAGCCGCCTTTGCCTCGTGCGGCGAGCGAATCTATGGCCACGATCGCCCGGTCGCGATCGAGCACATTTGGCGTCAGGCTGACCACGCGGACGCGGTCATCAAACTTAATATCATCAGCCATTACTTATTTTGTTCGGCAGCTTCGGCGTAGATGTTTTCGAGCGTATCGATATAATCCTCGATCCCAAAATTGTCGCGGACCGTCGCGATCGCTGCCGCCTGAACGGTCTTCCATCCGGCGCGGTCAGATAATAGGCCGGTCAATATCGCGGCTAGTTGTTTGCCGTTCTTCGGCTGGACGATGTAACCGTTTTCGCCGTTTCTGACGACCGATCGCACCGACGCCACGTCGGCCGCGACCACCACACATCCGACCGCCATCGCCTCGAGCATTGCCATCGGCAGCCCTTCGCCGTACCGCGACGGCAGAACGAAAATATCGGCCGCCGATAGTTTCTGCCATTTCTCTTTGCCCGAGATGACGCCTCCGTATTCAAACGAATCGCCGAGTGCCGATCGCATTTCCGCCACAAACCACTCGCGCTCCGGGCCCTCGCCGTACGCTCTCAGTTCAAAATCTGCTCCGCTTTCCTTTAGCACACGGCTCGCCTCTATAACCTCATGCAGGCCTTTTGATTCGTGCATTCGGCCAAAAAATATCAGCACTGGCCGTGAGTTGTGACGTTCGATCTGCGGCACTTCGGCAAAAGGTATCGCGTTCGGAAGAATGCGAATTTTGAGTCCGTCCCATCGCCTGTCGAGCTCGGCACGTTCAAATTCGCTGTACACGACGATCAGATCAGCTCGCCGCAGCATTCCGGTCGTTACGCGCTTAAGCACGCCGTTCGTCAGATCGTTCATCAGGAATTTCCCGCCATGTATCGCAAGTACGAGCGGCCGGCCTGCGAGCTTTGCCGCGAAACTCAAGGCGGCGTCGCGCCAGATCGAAAGATCGGTGAGCGCCGTATTGATATGCACGACATCGACATTCCCGCTCCGGACGGCGGCGAAAAATCTAAACGGTAATATCGCCTGTTTCAGGAGCCAGACCAGTCCGGCATTTTCGCCGTCTTCGCGGCCGGCCGCAAAATGCACAAAACGCGATCTGCCGTGTTCGATGATCTGGCGGACGATCGTCGAGATACCGCTGACATTTCGGTTTTCATCGAGGCTCGGTGCTGTGATCAGAACTTTCATAAAGCAAACGAAAGAATACCCTAACCTTGCGGCCAATGTCAGCCAAAGTTGCTACGCTCTGTTTGCAACACCGTCTCGATTGGCATACAAATGTAGAGAGTTATGCTACCGGAGCGGGCGGCCGTCGTCGCCAATAAAATACTAAAAGCCGAAAATCGAGTGCCGGCGTGGATCCTGCCGATGGTGAAATACACCGTCGCGGCGGTCGATGTCGCCTTAGCGGCGGCGAGTTTTATAATTGCGTTCAAACTACGCGAGGGCGAGGCCGTTTTGGCAAAGGACGGCTGGGCCTGGTCGCCGGAGTTTCTGCCGTACGCCGGTATACTCTATTTCGCTGTGGTCGTGAGGCTGCTGTTGTTCGTTCAGCAGCGTGTCTATCGATTTCACGGGGCATTTTCATATACGCGCGAGGCGGCGAAGATCTTTCGAGCTGTTTTTGTTGGTTCGCTGTTGATCGTGGCATGGGCCTTCCTCTTTCGCGGCGGCTATGCATTCCGCGAATTCTCATATGCCCGTATCGTGTTTTTTCTTGATTTCGGCCTCGCCTTCGTCATGTTTTCCGTGTTTCACATGTCGATCAGGCTTGTTCAGACATGGTTCCGAAACCGCGATATAAACCTGATCCCGACTCTGATCGTTGGTACGAACGCCGAAGCCGAACAGACCATTTCGCTGCTTCGCGAACGGCCAAATCTCGGATATAGATTGATCGGCGTCATTTCGGGCGATCCGGATCCGGACCATGGAAAGCAATTTGCGGAAACGCCGATGGTTGGCGGGATCGACGATCTGACGGACGTGATCCGCGAGCTCGAAATACAAGAGGTGATCATCACTGACGACCGAATTGCGCCCGAACGCTTATTTGAGACCATGATGCAGGTCGGCCGCAAACAGCGCGTCGAGTTTCGCTTTGCACCGAGCGTTTTTAACTTGCTGCCCCAAAAAACGAGCCTCGAACAGATCGGCGTGCTGCCGATGGTCAGGCTCTTTCGCGAGCCTCTGTCAGATTCGCAGCGGTTTCTGAAACGCGCTTCGGACCTTGCGATATCGACAGTTGCGTCGATCGTAACTTCGCCGTTGTGGCTCGCTGCCGCAATTGCGATAAAGCTCGATTCGAAAGGGCCGGTGCTTTTCAAACAGGAACGCATCGGCATGGACGGGCGTCGCTTCCTTTGCTACAAATTTCGCACAATGACAGATGGCGCAGACGAAAATGTCCACCGCGAAGCATATATCAAAAATATCGAAGGCCACTTGGAGGCAAATGCCGGCGACGACGACACACCTGTCTTCGGCAAGGTAAAAGACGATCCGCGAATAACCCGCGTCGGCCGCATCCTTCGGCAGACGAGCCTCGACGAATTGCCGCAGATACTGAATGTCGTTCGCGGCGAGATGAGCGTTGTCGGCCCGCGTCCGCCGATCCCGTACGAGGTCGAGGAATACGACATCTGGCACCGAAAACGCCTTGACATGAAGCCCGGGATCACCGGCCTCTGGCAGGTCTCGGGCCGTAATCGCCTGACGTTTGATGAGATGGTCCGTGTCGACATCTATTACATCGAAAACTGGTCGCTGCTGCTGGATCTGAAGATCATCTTCCTCACGCTTCCGGCCATGATCCGCGGAGACGGTGCTCGATGACGATCGCCGAAAGCCTCATCATCGCGGCCCGGGAACTGCGTGCCGGCGGAGTTGCACAACCCGAACGCGAGGCCGCATCGCTCCTCGTGTTCGTGCTCGGGCGGGACCGTACCTTTCTCATCGCACACAACGATCACGAGCTAACGCCTTCGGAGACAGCTTATTACGCGGATGTGATTGAACGCCGCAAAAGACGCGAACCATTTCAGCATATCGTGGGAAAGCAGGAATTTTACGGCCTTGATTTCGTAGTATCGCCGGACGTTCTGATTCCGCGGCCCGAGACCGAACTGCTCGTCGAGACCGCGATCGAAACGCTTGCCGGCACTGAGAATGCGCAGATCTGTGAGATCGGCACCGGTTCGGGCTGTATCGTCGTATCGATCCTGGATAAGCTTCGCACGGCAACGGCCGTGGCTGTCGATATTTCCGAAGCGGCACTGACGATCGCGATATCAAATGCAAAGATCAACGGCGTAGCCGACCGCGTCAAATTTCAACTGTCGGACGTCTTCAACGCACTCGACCAGCAAAAATTCGACGTCATTGTTTCAAATCCGCCGTACATTCCCGCCGGCGATATCGCGGAGCTCCAATCCGAAGTGCGTGATTTCGACCCTTTGACCGCTCTCACCGACGGCTTTGACGGGCTTTCGATAATAAGGCGGATCGTGGCCGAAGCACCGCGTTCCCTTAACAAGAACGGCTCGCTCCTTCTCGAAATAGGCTTTGGACAGGCCGCCGCGGTTGACGAAATGTTCATCCGTGATATGTGGTGCGAGCCCGAGTTTCTTAATGATCTGCAGGGAATCGCCCGCGTCGTCAGAGCGGCCGTAAAATGACCTCTATTTTGCGTGTTAAGAATCGCTTGCGTTTCGCGGATAAGTGGAGTTAATATGGTGGTGGATTCCAGCTAGTGCAATATTGAAAGCTTTTTTGGATCGTATGCCGCCGGTCATTTTCGTTGGATTTGTTATCGGCAATTGAGCTGGAAGGTCTACTTAAGTTGTGTCCTTTTGACGATCGGAGGTGATTGCAGTGAAAGGTATGCTTGGTGGTCTAATTGCATTTGTTTGTCTCATTCTGGCCGGAGTTTGTTTCTACATGTTTCAGAGCTCCGGGACGACCATGTATGCTGTCGGAGCCGGTATTTTTGGGCTCTTGATGGTTGTTTTTGGCGCGATGTTTCTGTCAGGACGAGTCAACAAAACAGAAGACATACATATAACCGAATAGGTTTTATTCGTCTTTTGAAAAATATAAGCCGGGTGTTTGGTGCAATTCGGGCCCAACGCTAACGGTTATCTTTGTTTCAGGCCGGCGGCCGGAATCGTACTGATTTCGGCCGCCGATCTTTGTTTCGGCGCGCCTATTGTGTATTCGCGCAGAATTTGGGTTATAATGTTGACTTAAATGTAATGATTAATTTTCACTACATTCGAAAGCAGGTAAAAGGTTAGTCAACAATGCCAAAGATCGCAGATATACAAGAAACGCCAAATCCCAATGCGGTAAAGTTCATCCTCAAGGAGCCTGTGTCGCACGGGACTTCGCACTCGTTCAAATCGTCT
The DNA here is from genome assembly GCA_964625555.1 of uncultured Chloracidobacterium sp. Classification (GTDB taxonomy): domain Bacteria; phylum Acidobacteriota; class Blastocatellia; order Pyrinomonadales; family Pyrinomonadaceae; genus OLB17. The sequence continues at coordinate 9,046 of CAZVDM010000044.1, read as the reverse complement.
GAGGACGCACTCGACAATCAGCTCGCGAAGTCGATCTTCGAGGTCGGCAATGTCGTGTCCGTGTTTTACATGGACAAAATGGTCACTGTGGAAAAGACCGACGAGGCGGAATGGGACGAGATATTGCCCGATCTGGCGGTGCCAATTCGTGCGGCCGAGGCCGTTGTGACGACTAATGGTAACGGCAAAGGTGCAGCAGCATCTGTCGGCGGAGCGATCGCTGTTGCGGCCAGCGACGACCCTAAGCTGGCACAGATCAATGAGCTGCTCGACGAACGCATTCGCCCGTACCTGGCCGGCGACGGCGGTTGGCTGGAGATAATCGAACTAGCAGATGACACACTCAAGATCCGATACGAGGGCGCATGCGGCAGCTGCCCCAGTTCGCTGACCGGCACGCTTATGGCGATCGAGAACATGATAAAGGAAGAGGTCGACCCCAATATCACTGTTATTGCTACCTAGGTTTGCCCGATCGGAAATTTCTCTATTTTGTTGAAACGAAAGAAAATCTTGACATAATTCGTCTGAATTCGTCATAATTCGAATGACGGCGATTTAGCGCGAATCGCCACACGCGCACGGGCAAAAAAATTCTGCACCGATATCCGCCGGCCGCATACTTTCCATATAAACATTTGCGCTTTCAATTAGTTGGAGGAAAACCGAAGTGAATAGTGAAGAACTCGAACAGAGTCTGAGGGCTGAATTCGAGAGTTATCTCAAAGGTGTCTTTGCCGAAATGCGCGAGGAGACCGCCGAATTTCAGAAAAAGATCGAAGCCGAGTTTGAAAGCCAAAAAGCGCGCATCGACGAGTCATTCAAGGCTTTTTCCGAGCGTTTCGGGTCCGAGCACGCGTTTGACGAGGCCTTTACCGAGGCCGTTACTGAACATCTTCGTCTGGCCCGTGACGAGGGCGCGCAGATCTCAGCGAGGGCGTTTGCCGAAGCTGAGGAAATGGAGAAGGCGACGAACCCTGAGGTCAATTTCACCGAGATCAAAGAGGCTATCAACGACATCAGCAGCAAAGATTCGCAGTCGTCAATACTCAAATCGCTGATTCACCACGCGTCGAATTACACGCCCCGCGGAGCTTTCTTTATCATCAAGAACGAACATTTTGTCGGCTGGAAGGTCTTTGGAAAAGAAGGGACGACCGGCGAAGAAGCGATACGCGAAATTCATTTTCCGATCTCGGCAGATTCGATCCTGGGCAAAGCCGTCACGTCACTCTCGACCGTCGAAGGGTCTTACGGCAGCTTTTCCGACGATTCGGCATTTCTTGAGGCACTTGAATTCGGCAGCCCGGACCGAATGTACGCAATTCCGCTGACCGCTCGCGGACGCGGCGTCGCCGTATTGTACGCAGATTACGGTCACGAGGGCATCACGCTCAACACTGACGCTCTAGAGTCGCTCGTCAAAGTAGCCGGTATGACCGTCGAACTGCTGGCGTCCACCAAAACGCTTAGAACGGTTAGCGAAACACCGGCAGTTTACGGACATATCGAGTCCACCGACCTGAATCCGACCGTGGACTACAGCCGCGAAGAATTTGAAAGTGCGATCTCGGCGGCCGAGAGCGAAACCGAAGTCGAAACTGAAACCGAATTCAAATCTGAAGCCGAAGTGGCCGAAGTGGAAGAAGTGACAGGATCGGCAGAAGAACCTGCCGAGTCGGAATCCTTTGAAAGGCCGTCTGTTTTCACCGAGCCGATGCCTTTTGGCGAATCCGCAGTTTCGTCTTTCGAACCCGCAGAAGAGGTCTATGACGTTCAACCCGAGCTCGCTGACGAGAACGAGACCGCCACCGACGAGGAGTCGGGCGGCTTCGATTTTCAACCGGCGGACGAAACACCCGGATTTGCGACTTTCCAGGAAGATAAAATTGACGAGGTCGTAACACCCAGCGAATTTGACGTCGAACGCGTCAGCGACGAATTTGAGTCCGTTTCCGAAGCTGAAACGGTAACAGTGACGGAGGCTGAAAATGATACTTATGAGGCTCCGCCTGTCTTTACGCCGGGTTTTGATATTCCGGAATCGCCAGTGACCGATGCGGCGATGAGGTTTGATTCGCACGATGAAGCGGAGCCCGCTCCGTTCGAAGAAGCCAAATTCGAAACCGACAAATTCGAAACAGCACCGTTCGACCAACAGGTCGATTCGTTTTCCCCTGTCGACAATGGTCAATCAGTAGATTTTTCGCCTGCTGTTGAGGTGGAAACGGCTTCGACCGGTTTTACGCCGGCGCGTTCGCGTCTGTCGGACCGCAATGTCGATCTGCCGATAGAGGTCGCCGAGGACGAGCGCAGACTGCATAATGATGCACGTCGATTTGCCCGCCTCCTCGTTTCCGAGATCAAACTCTACAACGAGAAAAAGGTGCAGGAAGGCCGCGAGGCCAGCGATATCTACGAACGCCTCCGCGAGGCCATCGACCGCTCACGCGAGATGTACGACAAACGCGTCCAGCCGGCCGTTGCCGCCAAGTTTGATTACTTTCACTACGAAGTGGTCAACGCACTAGGCGAGGGTGACGAAAACCGTCTAGGCAGCAACTATCCGGGATCAACGGTTTAGTTCTGCGGGTAACTAGAAGATGAAAGAGGCTGTCTGAAAGGGTATTCAGACAGCCTCTTTTTCGATCAAGCTCAGTTAACTCACCACCTATGAAGGCATTGATCAGTTCGTCCGTTCCGACGGGAACAGCGGACGCGAGGCGTCAGGATTGTCGGGTGATGTATGGCGATGGACTATCTTCCATTCTTTGCCGATCAGTTTGTAAACCAGCGTCATGCGGCCCGAGGCATTCTCGAGCTTTCCGTTATTCTCCTGTGTTTGCTTCCATTTACAGGTGATAAACGCCGAGTTGGGGCTTAAGACCTGGATGTTCAGGCCGGTGATATCGAGCGAGACGTTGGTCAGCCGCGAGTAGATCTCGCGCGTTACCGTATTGACGTTTTCCCAGCTCTTTGTGGCTGAACCGTTGTTGTTGAAGATCAAAAGGGCCTCGCTCTTTTCGTAGGAACCCATCACCTTGTCGGCATCGACCTGCCGAATGCCTTCGACGAGCCGGTCAAACGCTGCATTCACAGCCTTTTTCGGATCGGCCTTCGCCGCCTTTTGCCCAACGGCCGTAAATGTAAACAATGCGACCGCGACCACGATAAATATAGCTTTTTTCATGAATTCTCCTTACACCGTTAGCTTTGAGTTTATAACCGCCTCGCTGTGTGTGGCAAGTGTTATCCTTTGCACTATTTGGTATCGCATGATCTGATGATGTGCACTATTTGGTTAGGGACCTAACATATAGAATATTGGTGACTCCACATTTTTCGTAACGAACAGGAAACGCTTGGTTTAGGAACAGTTATTGCAGTAAAACACGGCAAAGGTTCGCGAAATGAAGATTCGACCGAACTTCCGAGATGGAAACCTCAAAATTTAGGAGGGAAAGCAAATGCATTCCAAATTAGTAAGATTGCTGCCGACGGCATTTTTGGCCGTGTTAACGGCCGTACCGGGCGTTTTTGCAACTCCGGCCCAAACTCTCAATCTGCCCGATGCTCAAAACTACACACTGCCCGATGGCGAAGAGGACACGCCGGACATAACGGCCCGTGTGGCCCGCGTCAGCTATATCGACGGCGATGCTCAGATACGGCGGCTCGACAGCCAGGACTGGGAAAAACTGACACTCAATCTGCCGATCGTCGAGGGCGACGAGATCACGACATCGCTTGGCGCACGCGTCGAGATACAGTTCAACAGCAAGACGCATCTTCGTTTGACCGAAAACTCGTATCTCCGCATCCTGAAACTCAAGGACGAAGGCATTGCCGTCAGCCTGCCTGAGGGAAGCCTGAGTTTGAGACTAGTCGATTTTGACAAGGAACGCTCGTATTTTGAGATCGACGCGCCGAACACTACGATCGCAGCTCAACGGTCGGGAATGTATCGTCTCGACGCCGGTAAACAGGGCGACGATGCTATCCGCGTCAGCGTCCTAGACCAGGGCGAGGCACGCGTTTATTCGGACACTTCGGGTTTCACGATCAAAACGGGGCGCAGCTCTCGTATATTCATCGCGGGCAACAACGCTGGCGAATGGGAAACGGGCGACGCATCGCGATACGCGGACGACTTTGACACATGGGCTTTGCAGCGTGACGAGACGATTGCGAACCAGCTCAAAACGGCGTATTACGATAAGTATTACGACCAGGACATCTACGGTGCCGAAGAGCTGAATGACAACGGCACGTGGATCCATACTAACAAATACGGTTATGTCTGGCGTCCGCACCGTTCTTCTATTAGCCGTTACACTGCGTGGTCGCCTTATCGCTATGGACATTGGCGATGGGTGCCTCCGTTCGGCTGGACGTGGGTCAACGACGAGCCATGGGGCTGGGCGACGTATCATTATGGACGTTGGTTTTATGATGACGGCTACTGGAACTGGACGCCGTACGGATATTACCGCTACAGCCGAAGCTGGTGGCAGCCGGCACTCGTGATATTCACGACGTGGGGCGGCAACTACTGTTGGTATCCGCTGCCCTATAGCTATGCCTATTACAACTATAATTACTACTACTTTAACAACCACCATGGCGGCCATAACGGCGGAGGTCACAACGGCAATCCGACACCGTCTCCGACTCCTGACCCGCGAGGCATAAAGGTCCGCCAGCCGCCGATCGAGATCGTACCGCCGACGGGCGTCATCACCGTTAAGCCGGACAAGTTCGGCATTAAGAACAACGGTGCGACGGTCATGGACGCGACGCTTGCAAAATCGCTGCTGACGCGGATCCCTGATATTAAGCAGACCGCACCGATCCTGCCTGAATATGCTCAGATCAAGGGTAGTCTCGGTGCAGAGATCAAGACGGTCAGGCCGCCGTTGGCAGTCAAAGCGGACAACGTTAAGACGGGAGCGACCGTCCGTAACAGTGACGCTCCGCTCGACAACGAGCTGCGAACGACCCGAAACCTTGGCGGCCGTCCGCCGGTAAAGACGGTTGAGCCGATCCGTTCAACCGGCGGCACCTCATCGCCGACTACCACGCGGCAAACCGGTGGAGTCGACCGTTCGACGGACCGCCCGACGCAGCCCGTCAAACAGGCTCCGACATACGATCCGCCGACATACACCCCACCGACGACTCGAACTGAACCCGTTCGCGAGCCTATTCGTCAGGCACCGGTTTACAATCCGCCCACACGTCAGCGTGACCCGGAACCGGTTCGCCAGCCGCCGGTGAAAAGCGACCCGCCGACGAAACGTTACGAGCCGCCGCCAACCAAGCAGCAGCCGGTGCGCGAATCGCCGAAGCCGCAGCCTAAGGACGATCCGCCGCCGGCGAAAAACGGAAGTGTCGATCGAAAGAAAGACGGCAGGTAGATCATTTGGCAGGACGTTTTTTACGCGTCCTGCCTTTTTTGGTTAATTTTGAAGAAAGATCGTGCGGTCAATGGATGAGGGTTTGCCAAGAACGACAAATCTGAGGTTCTTCATATATTTTTGCGAAACCCGCTGAACATCTGCAGGTTTGACCTGCTTGACCCGATCGATGAATTCAAATGCGTTTCGCCATCCGCCGCCCACGAGTTCGTAACGCGCAAGTTCGGCGGCCTGAGCCGCATTCGTCTCCTGGCCTATGAAGTAAGTCGTCAGAAACTGGCCGGCCACGCCCGAAATATCACGTTCAGTCACCGGTTCGGTCTTGAGCCCGTTGATCTCGTCGAGCATCACTGAAACCGCCTGGTTTGCATCGACCGCTGTAACATAGATGTTTCCAGAATTGATACTCAACGAACCCATGTCGGCACTCGGTGCATAAGACAAGTTTCGCTTCGTTCGAACCTCCTCGAATACACGTTCGCGCAGCAGCGTCGTCGCAACTCGCATCGCGTAAAAATCGGGACTCTTGATCGACGGCGCGTCGAAAACGCCCTGGATATAATTCGTCGGCAGGTCTCTGGAAGTAACGTCGAGCGTTGGCTTTGAGAAATCAAAACCTTTTACGACGGGCTCTTTATAGGCACCGCGAGGTAATTTGCCAAGCGTCGCGGCGATCTTGCTCTTCAGCACGGCGGCGTCGAGGTCACCGACGATGACCAACATCAGCCGCGACGTTTCCATCGTCTTCTTGTGATACGCCCGAAGGTCGGCGGTCTTGAAGCGGGAGATGTTCTCGATGGTCCCGTTCGGATCATTCTCGTACGAGGTTTTAGCGTTTAGGGTGCGATTTACAAGGACCTGTAGAAATCCGTCCGGATCATCCTCAGAACTTCGCAGAGCCGTCAAGATCTTCTCTCGTGTCAATTCGACATCGTTTGCGGCAAATGCCGGATTCATCGCGATATCTGTAAATATCTCCCATGAACGGTCAAAATCCTCAAGGGTCGACGCCAACGCGAGTACGCCGAAATCATAATTCGAACTCGAACCAATACTGCCGCCCGTTCTGGCGATCTCCCGCCTGAGCGTCCCGCGTGGAAACTTGACGCTGCCCTCCGTCGCGGTGCTGAGCATGAAACTTTCGAGTCCGGCGGTCTCTGCGGTTGTATTCACCGCTCCGCCCCGGATGAATAGCCCTGCGGCCACCGTCGCACTGCCCGGACGGCGTTTAACGATCACCTTGAGGCCGTTGACGTCGAGTTCGGTGACGAGGCTCGCCTGAGCCGAAAGGCTCGTTCCGGCGGCTTGTCCAAACGCCGCATTCTGAACAAGAAGCAGCAGAAGAAGTACGATCGCGAACCGGTCTGCGCGTGTAAAACGAATAATTACTGATTGCATATTAATTTCCGATCAGGTCATCCGCCGTAATGCGTGCCTGCGATTGAGATTCATTGGAGATCAGAGCAACGCCGATATGCGGTTTGCCGTGTACGTAAGTATCGATGTATCGCGCTGTATCCGCTCGCGTTACCGAGCGAAGCTCTTTGTGATAGCCGCGAAAATACTCGATGCCGGTCGAACTCCACCAAAATCCGAGAGTATGTGCATATTCGCTCAGTTTTTCACGATCAAATAGATCGCGCGACTCAAGTATCGTTTTTGCATTTTCGAGCTCGGCGTCGGTGAAATAATTCGGCTTATCAAACTGTGCGATCTCGGCGTAGACGGCCTTTAGAGCGGCCTTGGCCCTGTCCGGTGACGTGACAAATGTTACAACGATCGGCCCGACATTCCGCTGGGTGTAGTAGCCGAAATCAACGCCGCTGACCAAACCGGTGTCGACCAGATTTCGCTGAAATCGCGAATCGGGCTGCGTAATGATGTACGAGAATACGTCCGCCGCATAGGTCGCGGCATTGTCTTTGCCGATCGAGGGGCCGTGCCAACCGACCTGGACCAGCACATTCTGGACCGGTTGGATAACGACGTGGCCTTCGCTCTTTGCGAGCGGCGGATGTTCGACGAGCGGGAATTCCTTGAACGGATCGACGCTGCGCTTTTGCCAGATTCCGAAATATTGCTCGACGAGCCTGAAAACCTCGTTCGGATCGACGTCACCCGTTACGACAACGGTCGAGTTGTTAGGTACATAATACCTGCCCTGAATAAGGCGCATTTTGGCGGTCGTCGAGGTTTGGATCGATTCACGCGTTCCAAGCGGAAGCTTTCGCGTCGGATATTTGTAAAAGAGTTTGTCCATCAACGTCCGGTTCAGGTAATAGAACGGATTTGACTCGTTACGATCGATCTCGCCGATAACGATCTCTTTTTCACGGGCAAATTCGGCCTCATCGAAGGTGGGATACAAAGCCGCGTCCCGCATAAAGCGGATGGCCGTGCCGATGTACTGACTGGTGGTAGTGAAGTAGTAGTTGACCACCTCTTCGCGTGTGGAGCCGTTGTACGTTATGCCGAGCTGGCCGATATCGCGAAGATAATCCTCGCCGTTTTGGATCGCTTTGTTCGACTTAAAGAACATGTGTTCATAGAGGTGCGACAGGCCGTTCAGCTCGGGCGGCTCGGTAAACGAGCCGTTGCGCACGGCAAGCTCGATGGTCACGATCGGCACACCTTTGTCAGGATAGACGATCACTTCGAGGCCGTTGGCAAGCGTTTTGTTGACGAACGGCACCTTGTACTCGGGCCGTGCCGCAGCCGCCGGTTTAGCGGCGGTTGTTTGAGCGAATGCCGCGTTTGGTACAAGTAGAGCGGCGAGTAGTAAACTAAGAAATAACTTTTTCACTTGAAAACTCCAGAACGGCCGCCTAAGCGGCCAAATGTTAACGAAGGGCTACTTAATAATCTAACATAAGGAACAAAAAACTATGGAACGCGACAATTTGATGCACGGCGCCCGCACGGCGTTGAATACAGATATGGATATTCGTGCCTGGGCCGAAAATTATCTGAAAGAAAAAACACGCGGTGAAAATACGCAGATGAGCGACGAGGAGTTTGAAAAATACTGGAAATACCACAAACCCGAGATCATGCACGCCGGCGCCGCTCTCGCAATGGAAGCCTTTCGTAATGCTAGACGTGAGACAGGAGACTAGAGGCGGGAGTCAGGAATTGTGGTCTAGAATGGTAACCATTTGTTCGGATTATTTTCCATCGAAACCAACATCGAAATAATTTCTTCGTATTCGTTGAACAGCTCCTTTGCCGTTTCACGACTTACGTAGCCGCTTCTTACGGATATCTCAAGCCAGTTTGTGTCTCGGCTGCCTCGCCTTCGGCATCGTTGAGTTTCGCGATAAACGCTGCCCTATAACGTCGTTTTCGCCAAGCCTCAGCAATTTTTGGGGAACCGACCGCGAAGACCTGCGAATCTGATCGGTAAGTGAGTAAGTCTCTTCTTTTGGAAAAGACTTACTCAACTCAAAGATCGACATAGCGGCTTCGATAGCCTTTTTATAGACAAGTAGATCTTGGTGTCGCAGGATCTTTTCGCCCATATCTTGACTCCCGTCTCCTGCCTCTTGTCTCCTTGTCTTCCTACACTCCCGGCATCGCCTTCTTGAGCGGCTTGAGGATCGCAAATAGCACGACCGCCATTACCAAGGCCA